>JBJTLW010000142.1:0-19185 GCA_046063225.1 Novosphingobium sp.
GCATGGCCAGCGCCGCAAGGGCAAGCTCTCCGACTATGGCATCCAGCTGCGCGCCAAGCAGAAGCTGAAGGGCTATTACGGCGACGTCACCGAAAAGCAGTTCAAGCGCACCTATCAGGAAGCGTCGAAGATGAAGGGCGACACCGGTCAGAACCTGATCGGCCTGCTCGAACAGCGCCTCGACATGGTCGTGTACCGCGCAAAGTTCGCGCCGACCATCTTCGCGGCTCGCCAGATCGTTTCGCACGGCCACATCAAGGTGAACGGCGTACGCTGCAACATCGCCAGCCGCCGTGTTCGCCCCGGTGACGTCATCAGCCTGGGCAACAAGGCCAAGGAAATGGCGCTGATCATCGAAGCGCAGGGCCTCGCTGAGCGCGAAATCCCCGATTACGTCGCCCCCGATGGCAACGACAAGATCACCTTCGTCCGCGTTCCGACGCTCGACGAAGTGCCCTATCCGGTGAAGATGGAACCGAACCTGGTCGTCGAATTCTATTCGCGCTGATCTTTCCAACTTCCTGCAAGCAATCAAGGCGAGACCCCTGGTCTCGCCTTTTTTGTTTCTTATTCCTGAAACTTAACGCTGCTTTGTGTGTTCTGACCTTAGAACGCCGCCTGCCGAGTTGGGGCGGCATGATTTGTTTTGTGGGACAGACCATGCAGCTGTATCGCTTCGTCACACCGCACCGCGCCGGAAAGTGGTATCCGGATCTGCAAGCTGCGCAGGCGCAGGCCAGCGCCATTGGTGCCGGCTTTCTCGACCGACGCACAGGCAAGTTCGTCGCCTACCGCGAAACCGAACTGGAAGTTCAGGTGCGGACCTGAGCGGTTGAGGGCCTCATGGAGACTTGGCCTGGTGGACCATTGCGCTGACAATCTTGCCCCGCTGGCTGCGCGCGTTGCGATCCAGTGGCATCGCATAGAGCGCCTTGAGGAACACCGCATCCCACGCGCTCAGCCGGTCGGCGATGGCATCCTCGGCAAACAACCCAAGGATCGAATCCTTTGGCGCGGTGTTGCCCCGGACTTCGGCCAGACTGACAAAGGCGGCAAGATCGGAAACAGCATCTAGCGATTTGCCTGTCGCCAGTTCGACATCGACGATCACGCTGGCGCGCACGATCTGGCGAACGGAACTTGACCCGACGATGCTTGATCCGGTCGTTTGCAACACCGTGGAGTCCTGATTGCTGGGAATTACCGGCCCGCCGCTTTCTGAATTGCCCGATGTCCACGGCGGCAGGACGGCCGACACCGGCGATCCATCGCGGTTGGCAACCCGGGTCTCATACCACCAGCGCATCGGCTGACCGCCCTGAAGCAGCTCCTTTTTACGCTGTATGGACATGTCGGAAAAGCGACGCGGATCATTCGACGCCATGCGTTTGATCAGCGCTGCGGCGTTGTCAGTGAAAATGATCGCCACGTTGGTCTGGCAGGTGGAATGGGCCAGCGGCGCACCGGCGGCCTCCGCGATCGTCCGAAAGCGCGACAGAACGCGCGCCGAGGCCTTGGGATCGGGCAGGCCGAATACCTTGGCGCAAACCTTCGCCTGCCAGCGTGCGACCTGCGTGTCCCCCACCGAAATTTCGGTCTTGCGCAAATAGTCTGACGCTTCGGCGCGGATTTCGTCTTCGTTCTGCCGTTCGCCAAGAACCGTGATGGCAGCGATATCGCCCGAAGGTGCCGGATCGAGCGCTGCCGCCAGCACCATCAGGCCAAAACCCATCAAGGGCGAGCCCTCACGCGCAGGCAAAGCCGCCCGCGAGCCATGAGCCGTTGGGCTGTCACAAACCCAAGGCTTTCTTTATGAAGCTGTCGCTCTTTTCGAGCACCTGCGCGCGTGCCGTGCTGTCGTCGAGGTAGTGATCCAACCCCGCAAATTCGACGTAGTCCACCGAACGCCCGGCCGCCTTCAGTTTTCCGTTCATCAGGCGGCTTTGCGCGACATCAACGTTCTGATCGACGTCGCCATGGAACAGCAGGACCGGCGCCTTGATCCGATCGACGTTCTGCGCGGGCGAGCCTTCCTTTACATGCGGGCCAGAGCCGACGAATTCGCGGACGAGCCGGCTTGTGGTGAAGCGCGCCGATTCATCGCGAAGCTGGGCCAGGTCCGTGACCGGGGCAATCGCGACGATGGCCTTGAACAGATCGGCATCGAGCGCTGCGCTCTGCAAGGCGGCGTAGCCGCCATAGGACCAGCCGACGACCGCCACCTTGCCCGGAGCGGCGATGCCCTGCTTTTGCAGCCATCGGCCGGCATCGTTGACATCGCCGATAGCGGTCTTCCACGATTGGAAGCCGTTGCGTTCATAGAAGGCCGCGCCATAGCCGGCCGATCCGCGGAAATTCGGTTGCAGCACCGCATAACCGCGCGCGGCGAAGTACTGCGCCAGCCAGTCAAATCCCCACTCATCGCGCGCCGACGGTCCGCCGTGCGGCATGACGATGGCAGGCAGGCCCTTGCCGTTGCTGCCTGCCGGCAGGGTCAGGTAGCCCGGAATCTGCGTGCCATCGGACGCGGCATAGGTGATCGGCGTCATCGAACCGAAGGCCTGGCCCGACAGTTCGGGACGCAGCGGCATCAGTTCGGCCAGCTGCCGTGTGCCCTTGTCGTAGATGTAGAACGTGCCGGGGTTCTTGTCGCTTGAGCCGAACAGCAGCAGCCGCTTTTCATCGGCACTTGCATCGACGAATTCGAGGTTCGGGTTGCCCGGCAAGGCGCGTTTGAGCGCGGCGCCAAGCTTCACCAGTTCGGGATCGAAGAATTCGATCGTGCGGCGCTCGGTGGCATAGCTGACGCCAACAACGCGGCGATCGCGCCCGATGCGCACCAGACTGTCCACATCGACGTCCTTGCGCGCCAGCACCGGCTGCTTGGTCATGCTACCGTCGAGCGCCATGGAGTGGACGCCCTGATAGCCATCCTCGGTCTCGAACCCGTAGGCGATGTTCTTCGCGTGATCGACGGCGACGGGAAAGAAACCCGTGTCCGGCCCCTGCATCCCGGACTGGGCGCGCGACAGCGATTCCCATTCGCGCGATTCCGGCTTGCGATAGGCGAAAGTGTAGCCACCCGTGAGCCGGCCATTGCCATCGGCGAGCGCCGAAGACATGATCCGGACGGTGCCCTTGCCATCCGAGATATAGGAGACGGCATTGGGCCGCGCCCGCTCTATCGTCTTGCGCGATAGCGAGGTGACATCAAGCTCTTCAACGCCAAGCCCGTCCGCTTCCTTGGTGATGTTGGTGGCATAATCCGCCACTTCCGGCACGAACTGGCGTGTAACCAGCACCTTGCCGGGCTTCCCCGGGAGGTCCCAGTCAATGATGGTGCCGCCGTGCTGGACAATGCCGACCGAATTGTAATTGCCGCCCTTGGACAGGACGGTCACCTTGCTGCCGTCCTTGTTCAGCGCGATCAGCCGCGAGAAGCCGACCAGCATGCCATAGGCGTTGGCGACAAGATCGACGCCGCAGACAAGCCGCGCGTCGCTGGCCCAGCGGCACCAGTTCACCGATTGCGCGCGGCTCGATTCGGTCAGGATCGGCTTCGGCACGCCGCCGTTCTCAAGTTCGGCAACATAGAGTGTCTGCCCGCCGTTTGCGCGCGGTGACAGGATGCTTACCGCCTTGCCATCGGGCGACATGGCGATCTGGCTGACCCCCTGAACCGAACCGAACTTGCGGGCGAGTTCGGCAGGATCTGCCGTCTGCGGCCAGGCTGACGATCCATGAAGCGCTGCGGCGGCACTCAACAACAGGATTCGACGGCGCATCAACCTTGCTCTCCCAGGAAAAAAGATTGCGCAAGGTTGTCCGAAAACCGCCTGAGATCAAACCCCTAAATCACGCGATGCACTCGATTCGTCAAATTTGCGGGCGGAGTGCTGTGGCGGACCAAGGTTGGCCTATTTGCGGTAATTCGCGCGAAATTCCGCGGCGAAGCTGGCAAAACGCCCTTCGGTAATCGCATCGCGCATGGCCTGCATCAGCGACTGGTAGAACCACAGGTTGTGTTCGGTCAGCAGCATGGCGCCCAGCATTTCGCCCGACTTGATCAGGTGGTGCAAATAGGCGCGGCTATAAGTTGTACAGGCGGGGCACTGGCACGCGGCATCGATTGGCCCCGTGTCCTCCGCATGTCTGGCGTTGCGCATGTTGACCGGGCCTTGCCAGGTGAACGCCTGCCCGTTGCGGCCCGAGCGGGTGGGCAGCACGCAATCGAACATGTCGACCCCGCGCTCCACCGCGCCGACGAGATCGTCCGGCTTGCCGACACCCATCAGATAGCGCGGCCGGTCTTCGGGCAACTGGCCGGGGGCGAAATCGAGCGTGGCGAACATCGCCTCTTGCCCTTCCCCCACCGCGAGCCCGCCAATGGCATAACCATCGAACCCGATATCGCGCAGCGCGTGGGCGCTGGCCCCGCGCAAGCCCTCATCCAGCGCGCCCTGCTGGATGCCGAACAGCGCGGCATCCTGCGCATGCTGGCCGCCCGCGTCAAAGGCATCGCGGCTGCGCCTTGCCCACCGCATCGACATTTCCATCGACCGGGCAATCACGTCGCGCGGCTGATCGGCGCGTGGGCATTCGTCGAAGCACATGACGATATCGGAGCCGAGCAGGCGCTGGATTTCCATCGAGCGTTCGGGGCTGAGCATGTGCCGCGATCCATCGAGGTGGCTGGCAAAGGTCACGCCTTCCTCGGTGATCTTGCGCAGTTCGCTCAGGCTCATCACCTGATAGCCGCCGCTGTCCGTCAGGATCGGCCGGTGCCAGTTCATGAACTTGTGAAGGCCGCCCAACCGGGCCACTCGCTCCGCGCCAGGCCGCAGCATCAGGTGATAGGTGTTGCCCAGGATAATGTCGGCGCCGGCCGCACGCACGCCTTCGGGCTTCATGCCCTTGACAGTGGCGGCGGTGCCCACCGGCATGAACGCCGGCGTGCGGATTTCCCCCCGCTTCATGGCTATCGCGCCGGTGCGGGCCTTGCCATCCGTTGCGTGGATCGAGAATGCGAAGCGCGTCATGGCCGCGCCTGTGGCACCGGGCGCCGCAAACTGCCACCGATTTCGCTGTCTCCGGCCAGGCTATTTTGCGTGATGGGCGGCAATCGTGGCATCGTTCAGCTTCAGGAAGCGGGCTGCGTTGTTATAGAGAATGTCGCGCTTCTGACTGGCGCTCAGGAAGGGGGCTTCCCTGATCACCGCGATCGAGCGTTCGATGGTTTCCGGCCACACCATCTGGTCCGATCCGAACAGGATGCGCTTGCCAAAGCCGGCATCGACCAATCCCTTCAGGTAGCGGTAAAACGCGGGTCTGGGCTGGGTATAGACGATCACGCCGGTGTCCACATAGACCTGCGGATGGGCGTAGAGCACGGCCAGCGTGTCATCGAGCATCGGAAAGCCCGCGTGCATGATGTTGACCCTGAGCTTGGGATGCTTGACCAGCACGTCTTCCAGCAACAGCGGACTGGAAAGCCGGGCGCGGTAACCGGAGCCCGGCAAATAGGCGGCCCCCGGCGGCCCCGGGCCGAAATGCACGGCAACGGGAATGTCGCTGGCCTCAGCCGCGGCCCACAGGGATGCCAGCGCAGGATCGCCAACCGAAACGCCGTCGTACTGGAAGCCAAGTTCGCCAATAACCGCAAGCGCGCCGCTCGCCTTGGCGTCCTGCAGCTCCTTTGCGAGGTCCGGTTTCAGGGGCAGGCCTGGAACGAGACTGGGAATGACCCGCGAAGGGGATGCCTTTCGCCATTGCGCCACAAGCCTGGACGGGCCAGCAACCACGCCAAAGACGTTGTGTTTTTCCATCATCGCCAGAGTGCGCTGCATGACCTCCTCATCGGTCTTGGGCGACCAGATCGGATCCTTGCAACCGGGCTTCTTGAACGGCTCGATGAAGTTTTCCATCACCGGCCGCGATGTATCCCAGTTCGGCATGGGGTCCATCGGGGTGCACATGGCCATCGGTGGAGGGCCCTGATCGTCGGCGCGCAGGGCATGAAGATGCATGTCGATAATCGGCTCCGGCCGGGCGGCGAAACTGGGCGCGCACGCCATGAGCGCCAGCGCCGCTGCGCCAATCTTGATCGTCGAAAATGTCTTCATTTTTACCCCGCAAGCGTTGCCGTGCCAGATAAGGACCGGCGCGGCTCGTTGGCAAGGCTTGAGCTCGGGTTTACCCCTCGCGATCGGGGAGCAGCAGAGAAGAATCGCCATAGCTGTAGAAGCGGTAGCCATCCGTAATGGCGTGTGCATAGGCGGCCTGCATGCGTTCGCGGCCCATCAAGGCGCTGACCAGCATGAACAGGGTGCTTTTCGGCAGGTGGAAGTTGGTCATCAGCCCGTCGATGGCCTTGAAGCGATAGCCCGGCGTGATGAAGATGGCCGTGTCACCAGCGAAGGGGCGGATGACGCCATCCTCGCCCGTCGCGCTTTCGAGCAGGCGCAGGCTGGTCGTGCCGACGGCAATCACGCGCCCGCCCGCCGCGCGTGCCGCGTTCAGCCGCTCGGCCACCTCCGGCTCGATCCGGCCCCATTCGGCGTGCATCTGATGGTCCTGCGTGTCTTCCGCCTTGACCGGAAGGAACGTGCCCGCACCGACATGGAGCGTCAGCGTTTCGCGCGCGATACCCGCGTCATCGATGGCCGCGATCAGTTCGGGGGTGAAATGCAGCGCCGCGGTCGGCGCGGCAACGGCACCGGCCTCGTTGGCGAACATTGTCTGGTAGTCTTCGAGATCGGCCGCATCGGTCGGCCGCTTTCCGGCGATGTAGGGCGGCAGCGGCATCTGGCCTGCGCGTTCGAGCAGAACTTCGACCGGTTCGTCACCAAGGAAGGCCAGCGTCCAGCTGCCGTCGTCATGCCGCGCTTCCGACACGGCACGCACGCCGGCGGGAAAGGCAATTTCGTCGCCCGGTTTCAGGCGCTTGGCGTTGCGGACAAAGGCATGCCAGCGCTGCAGGTCGAGCCGCTTGTGCAGGGTCGCGCCGATGCGTGCTGCGCCGCGCATTCCTTCAAGCTGGGCGGGAATGACGCGGGTGTCGTTGAAGACGAGGACGTCGCCCTTGCGAAGCAAGCGCGGCAGGTCGAGCACGCCAAGGTCCTGAAACGCGCCCTCGCCCGGGACGAACAGCATGCGCGCCGCATCGCGCGGGCGCGCGGGCCTCAGCGCGATATTCTCGGTCGGCAGATCGAAATCGAAAAGGTCAACGCGCATCGCGCATTGCGCCCGATTACTTGGTCTTCGGCTTGGCCTTGGCCGCAGCCGCCGGCTTGGCGGGCACCGCTGCCGGAGCAACCGGTGCCGGTGCGGCAGCCGGTTCCGGCTGGATCACTACCGGCGGCGGCGGAGGCGGCATCATCTGCGCCTTGCCTTCGCTGCCCAGGCTGGCCTGCAGGATCTTCGTCGGGTTCTGCGGCGGTTCGCCCCGCTCGATCGTATCGACATACTGCATGCCGCCGATCACGCGGCCGAAGTTCGTGTAGCGCTTGTCGAGCGCAAAGCGGGGCTGGAAGACGATGAAGAACTGGCTGTTGGCGCTGTCCGGCTCGTTGGTGCGGGCCATCGACACGGTGCCGCGCATGTGCGGGACCATGTTGAATTCCGCCTTGAGGTCGGGAAGTTCGGATCCGCCCTCACCCGTACCCTTGGGGTCGCCGGTCTGGGCCATGAAGCCATCGATCACGCGGTGGAAGATCTGGCCGTTGTAGAAGCCGCGCTGCACCAGCGTCTTGATCCGCTCGACATGGCCCGGCGCCCAGGCGGGCACCAGGCGAATGGCGACGCGGCCACCGTTCGACAGATCGAGATACAGCACGTTTTCGGGTTCGACCGAAACGTCGGGATTAACCGCGGTGTTGACGGCAACCACCGGCTTTTCGGCGACGATTTCCTTCGCCTTCTTCTTCGCCATGGCAGGCGATGCCGCAAGGGCCAGGCCGAGCATCACGGTGGCAATCATTTTACGGCGCATAATCAGGTCAACTCTCGTGGCATGTAACATTTTTTGCGTCGATAGCGGGGCTGGCCTGTCATGGCAATGAACAGGGGCGACAGGCACCCGATTGTCATATTTGCGGTCAGCTGTTTTCGGCAATGCGCCTCAAAACATCTTCGCGAACCGCCGGGCTGACGAACTTGCCGATCTCTCCGCCGTAAAGGGCGATTTCCTTCACCAGGCGCGAGGCGATCGGCTGAAGGCTGACGTCGGCCATCAGGAAGATGGTTTCGACCTTGTTGTTGAGCTGGCGGTTCATGCCGGTCAGCTGGTATTCGTATTCGAAGTCGGTCACCCCGCGAATGCCTCGGATTACGACCTGCGCACCCTGCGCATCGGCAAAGTCCATCAGCAGCGAATTGAAACCCACCACTTCGATATTCGCAAGGCCCAGCCCCTCGGCCTCGCGGCGTACCATGGCGATGCGTTCGTCGTCGGAGAACATCGGCGACTTGGCGATGTTGGTGGTGACGCCGATGATCAGCTTGTCCACCAGCTTTGCCCCGCGGCGAATGATGTCCGCATGGCCCAGCGTGATGGGATCGAAGGTTCCCGGGTAAACGCCGATGCGTTCCTTCCGCGCAGTTGCCATCGCCTCAGTGGTCCCTTTCGACAACATAGCGGGCCAGCGCCCGCAAGAGGTCTGCTTCCTGCCCGTGCTGTCCCAGATGGGCAATAGCCTGATCGACCAGCATCTGCGCCTGTTGTCGGGCGCGTTCCGGGCCGAGCAGCGAGACGAACGTCTGCTTGCCGGCGGCCTGATCCTTGCGCAGCGCCTTGCCCGCGGCGGCCTCATCACCTTCGTGATCGAGCAGGTCATCGGCAATCTGGAAGGCGAGGCCGATATCGCGGGCATAGCCGCGCAGGTGCGTGCGGCCTTCGGGCGGCAGGCGGCCGAGGATCGCCCCCATCTCCACCGCCGCGCCAAGAAGCGCGCCGGTTTTCAGTTGCTGAAGCCGCGTGACGGTCGGCAGGTCGAAGCTTTCGCTTTCGGCGACGATATCCATCATCTGCCCGCCGGCCATGCCGTTCATGCCCGCCGCCCGGCCCAGCGCAAGAACCAGCTCGGCGCGGGTGAAGGGATCGGGGAACAGGTCGGGATCGGCGATAACCTCAAAAGCGAAGGCGTGCAGCGCATCGCCCGCCAGCACCGCCGTTGCCTCGTCATAGGCCTTGTGAAGCGTCGGCTTGCCGTGGCGCATGTCATCATCGTCCATGCACGGCAGGTCATCGTGGATCAGCGAATAGACGTGGATCGCCTCGATCGCGACGCCGGCGCGCAGGGCCGTGGCAAAATCGACGCCGTAAAGCTCCGCCGTTGCCGTCAGCAACAATGGGCGCAGCCGCTTTCCGCCACCGATGGCGGCATAGCGCATGGCTTCGATAAGGCGGCCGCGCGCATCGCCGGGCATGGGCAGAAGCGCATCGAACATGGCGTCCACATCCGTCGCGATCCGCGACAGGGCCTGCTTGAGTAGGGCTGTGTTCGGCATGGGACCGGTCAGGCGTCGGGCGAATCGAACGGCGCGGTGCCGGCCACCTGCCCATCCCCGCCCTTGACGATCTTTTCGATCCGGGCAGACGCCGCATCAAGCCGCGCCTGGCAGAGTTTGCGCAGCCGCTCACCCTCTTCATACAGCGTGATCGAATCGTCGAGCGGAACCTCCCCGCTTTCCAGTTTGCGAACGACGTCTTCCAGCGCGCGCAGCGCTTGTTCAAAAGTGAGTTCCGGGGTCATTTCAGACATGCGGGAACCATTGACCGCGCCATGCGTCACGGTCAAGCTGTCATCGGGAGATCTGCGCATGAAATGGCTTGTTGCTTACCTTGCTGCCGCCGTGCCTTTCGGCATTCTGGACTTCCTCTGGCTCGGCTGGGCGGGGAAGAACTTCTACCGTCCTGCCATCGGTGACCTGCTCGCCCCATCGTTTCGCGGCGGACCGGCGCTGGTGTTCTACGCCATCTATATCGCGGGCATGGTGTGGTTTGCCGTGCGCCCCGGCCTTGCGGGCGGCATGGGCGCGGCCCTGCTCAACGGCGCGCTGATGGGCGGGCTGGCCTATGCCACCTACGATCTGACCAACCAGGCGACGATGAAGGTCTGGCCGGTGCATGTGACCGTGGTGGACATTATCTGGGGAATGTTCGCCACGGCGGTGGCTTCGGCTGTGGCTACGTGGGTGACAATGCGCATCGCGGCCTAGCCATTCGCGCCCACCCTCGCTATGGGCGCGCGCATGACCGATATTACGCCAGATGTCGTCGCCGCCCACGGGCTTTCCGAAGATGAATACGCGCGCGTCCTCAGCGCGCTGGGCCGCGAGCCGAACCTTGTCGAGCTCGGCATCTTTTCGGTGATGTGGTCGGAACACTGTTCCTACAAGTCCAGCCGCTTCCACCTGAAGAAGCTGCCGACTTCGGCCCCGTGGGTCATCCAGGGTCCGGGCGAGAACGCCGGCGTGATCGACATTGGTGATGGCCAGGCCGCCATCTTCAAGATGGAAAGCCACAACCACCCCAGCTACATCGAACCCTATCAGGGCGCAGCAACGGGCGTTGGCGGCATCCTGCGCGACGTGTTCACCATGGGCGCGCGCCCGGTGGCGAACATGAACGCGCTGCGCTTTGGACGGCCCGACCACCCCAAGATGAAGCATCTGGTTCAGGGCGTGGTCGCGGGCATCGGCGGCTATGGCAACTGCGTGGGCGTTCCCACGGTTGGCGGCGAAACGAATTTCCACAAGGCCTATGACGGCAACATCCTCGTCAACGCGATGACGGTGGGCGTCGCCGATACCGACAAGATCTTCTACTGCGCCGCCACGGGCCTGGGCAATCCGATCGTCTACGTCGGTTCCAAGACCGGGCGTGACGGCATCCACGGCGCGACCATGGCCTCTGCCGATTTTGGCGAGGACATCGAGGAAAAGCGCCCCACGGTTCAGGTTGGCGATCCCTTTGTCGAAAAGCTGCTGATCGAGGCCTGCCTCGAACTCATGTCGACCGACGCCATCGTCGCCATTCAGGACATGGGCGCGGCCGGCCTTACCTCAAGCTCGGTCGAAATGGCCAGCAAGGGCGGCGCGGGCATCCGGCTCAACATGAACATGGTGCCGTGCCGTGAAGAGGCGATGACGCCATACGAAATGATGCTGAGCGAAAGCCAGGAGCGCATGCTCATGGTGCTGAAGCCCGGCAAGGAAGCCATGGCCGAAGCGATCTTCAAGAAGTGGGAGCTGGACTTCGCGGTGATCGGCGAAGTGACCGACACCGGCCACATGGTTCTGGAATTCGATGGCGAAGTCGTCTGCGACATTCCGCTCGGGCCGCTTGCCGATGACGCGCCGGAATATGAACGCCCCTATGTTTCGGCGGAAGAATACAAAGCCTGGGCCAAGGTCGCGCCGCTGGGTGACGTGCCGGAAAGCGCTGACATCGGTGCGGACCTGCTGAAGCTGATGGCCAGCCCCGACCTCGCCTCGCGCAAGTGGATCTGGGAGCAGTACGATTCGCAGGTCGGTGCCGACACGCTGCAAAAGAGCGGCGGCGACGCGGCGGTTGTCCGCATCCACGGCACGAAGAAGGCGCTGGCGATGAGCACCGATTGCACACCGCGCTATTGCTATGCCGATCCTTATGAAGGCGGCAAGCAGGCCGTGGCCGAAACCTATCGCAACATCAGCGCGGTTGGCGCGACGCCGCTGGCAATCACCAATTGCCTGAACTTCGCCAATCCGCAGCGTCCCGAAATCATGGCGCAGATCGTCGGCTGCCTGAACGGCATGGGTGATGCCTGCCGCGCGCTCGACTATCCGATCGTGTCGGGCAACGTCTCGCTCTACAACGAAAGCAAGGCCACCGGCGGCGGCTCGGCGATCCTGCCGACACCGGCCATCGGCGGCGTCGGCGTCATGGCTGACCATGAAAAGATGGCGACGATTGCCTTCAAGGAAGACGGCGACGGCATCTGGCTGATTGGCGATGCGGGCAAGCACCTTGGCCAGTCGCTGTGGCTGCGCGAAGTGGCGGGCCGCGAAGATGGCGACGCGCCTGCGGTCGATCTGGCGCAGGAACGCGCCCATGGCGATCGCGTCCGCGCCTTCGTGCAGCAGCAATCGGTGAACGCGGTCCACGACATCAGCGACGGCGGCCTGCTGGTTGCCCTCGCCGAAATGGCTCTCGCAGGCGGCAAGGGCTGTGACCTGAGCATCACGCTCGATACGGCAGCCGCCTTCGGCGAAGACCAGGGCCGCTACATCGTCACCGCGTCCACCGGCACGTCGATCGACGGCGCCGAACTGATCGGCACGGTTGGTGGCAACACGGTTGCCGGGGTTGAACTGACGGCCCTGCGCGAAGCCAGCGACAGCTTCTTCCGTGACTGGATGGAAGGGTAAGGCACCCTTCCCACCCGTGTGCGTCAGGCGGCTTCGGCCACCGGCGCGATCATGTCATAGGGATCGACGCCGATCTTGCGCCATTCGGCGTGACACTGGGCATATTTGCTCGCCGGAGTGATCTTCAGCCGGCGGCGAACTTCGTCGATCGGCAGCGGTAGCAGTTCGAGGATCGGCTGTTCGACAAGCCGCGGGCAGGCCTTGCCCAGCCGCTGGCCTTCACGCACCGCGCCAAGGACCGGCGCCTTGCTTTTCAGCCGGGTGCGGATTTCGATGCCACCGGCATAGCCAAGGAACAGGTGCGCGGGGCTTGGCTGCTGGCCGTAGGTGAAAGCCAGCACGCACAGTTCACCCAGCGCATCGCGGCCATAGCCGGTCAGCACATGCATCAGATCATGAGTGTCGCGCATGCGTTCGAAATACCATTCGAAACGGTCGTCGAGCGGCACGCGGTCGCTGCGGAACTTTTCGTATTCATCAACCAGCCCTTGCGCAGTCAGGCCTTCGCTCTCCATGAAGTCGCAATAGGCATGGGCGAGCGAACCTTCGGGCATGCGGCGCAGGGCCGCATGATCGTCAAGCAGGCCCGGCAGCGACGGCTCGGCCATGAACAGGGCGCGCCCTTCGGCGCTTTCAAGAAAGGCGGTCGCTTCCTTGTAGATGTTCTTCCAGGGCAGAGCCTCGAACACGTGGAAGACCTGGGTGGTGTCTTCCTTGTTGCGGATCAGCTCGCGGAAGTGCTTCCAGGCCCGCGGCAGGTCATAGCGGATCTGCGGGCGGCCGGGGACAAGCACCGGCGTTGCGGCGCGGGCGGCAGCGCGGGCATCGTCAAACTGGCTGGCATCGGCGGCGTAAGTCATGGGGCGTAGATAATATAACTTACACCAATGTCAATAGTGAAGATTGTGGCTGGCGCTGTCAGCCGCGGCAGACTACCACGGGGGCAAACCAGACCAAGACGCATACGGGGGAATAATGCGGGCAATTGTGCTGCTGATCGGCACGCTTCTGGGCGTGGGTTCGATCGTCATGGGGATGCGACTGGGTAGCGACCCGCTTCAGGGGCTGAAGCTGGCGACAATCCTGACCGCGCGCTCAGCCTTTCTGGTCTTTCTGATCGCTTTTACCGCCAGCTCGCTTGCCCGGCTGGCGCCCAGCCGGATAACGCGGCGCAACTTTCAGGTACGCCGGTGGTGGGGCCTCAGCTTTGCGCTGATCCACACGTTCCACCTTGTCGCCTTTGTCGCCTACTTCAAGGCGCAGGGCGAACCGGTGCCGCTGGCGGGAGCGCCGGTCTATCTCGTTATCTACGCGATGGTCCTGACGTCCACCAACGCAGCGCAAAAGCGTATGGGCGCGAACTGGAAGCGCCTGCACAAGGCTGGTGCCTATATCATCTGGGGCACGTTCACGCTGGTCTATGTCGGCAAGGCGGTGATGGGTCAGAACCTTGCAGTTTCCATCCCCTTCGCACTGCTGTGCCTGGCCGCAGGCGCGCTGCGCTGGGCGGCATGGCAGGACAAGCGCAAGAAGCTGGCGATGGCCTGACGGAGCGGCTGCGGCCCTCGCCTATTCCCAGACCCAGTCTTCGCGCGGCACGCCCAGCAGTTCGAGCACCCCGGTCAGATCGCCGCGATCGACCCAGCCGTCGGCCGCGGCGCGGGCCTTGGGCTTGGCTGCATAGGCGAGACCATAGGTTGCCGCCTCCAGCATCGGAATGTCATTCGCGCCATCGCCGGTGGCGAGCGACACCGCCCCCGCCCCGATCTGCGCCGCCTCATCCAGCAAGACAGCCTTCTTGACGCCACTGTCGGTGATGCCGCCCACCAACCCGCCGGTCAGCGAACCGCCGGTTACTTCCAGACGGTTGGCGACGACCCGTTCGAAGCCGAGCATTTCGGCCACCGGATCGGCAAACTGATGGAAGCCGCCAGTGACGAGCACGGTCCGACAACCCTTGGCCTTCAGCGTTTCGACCAGAACGCGTGCACCGGGCATGGCGGCGATGCGCGTTTCAAGGCATTCGGCAATCGCCGTTTCGGAAAGCCCGCGCAGCAGAACCACGCGTTCGCGCAGCGCGCTTTCGAAATCGAGTTCACCCTGCATGGCGCGCTCGGTAATTGCGGCGATCTGCGGTTTGATGCCGGCGAAGTCGGCCAGTTCGTCAATGCATTCGGCGCTGATCATCGTCGAATCCATGTCCGATACGAACAGTTGCGGAACGCGCGGTTCGTGATCGGCGATCAGCATGTCGGACGGGGCGAAGGCCTTGTCGAGCACGTCGGCCAGCGTCGAACGGTCGCCGCCCTCGACGGAAAACTGCAAGCCGGCACCAAAAGCCGAAACCTCGCTCGCCATGCCGCGCGCGGCAAGCGCCGCAAGCGCCGAGTCACTATTTGCGGACAACATGGCCTGATCTGCTATCAGCCGCGCAATGAGCACCGGTGAATCCCTTTCCGAACCTGCAGCGGACAGCCTGCCGCCGCTCGCGCTCATTGCAGGGCCGACCGCCAGCGGCAAGAGCGATCTGGCCGTTCGGCTGGCTTTGGCTCTGGAAAAGCAGGGGCGCCGCGCCCTTGTGATCAACGCGGACAGCGCGCAGGTCTATGCCGACCTTGCCGTCCTCAGCGCCCGCCCCTCGGTGCAGGAGATGGGCGGCGTGCCGCACCGCCTCTACGGCGCATGGGACGGCGCAACCAGCTGCTCCGCCGCCGATTGGGCCGATGCAGCACGGCAGGAGGTGCGCGCCGCGCACCAGGCCGGCGCGGTGCCGATCCTGGTGGGCGGGACCGGGCTGTATATACGCACCTTGCTCGACGGCATTGCCCCCGTGCCGGAGATTGATCCCGCCGTGCGCGCCGAGGTGCGCGCCCTGCCGGTCGATCAGGCCCATGCCGCCTTGCAGCGCGAAGACCCGGAACGCGCCGCGCGGCTCGGCGCTGCCGACAGCACACGTATTGCCCGCGCTCTCGAAGTGGTGCGATCCACCGGCCAGCCGCTTTCGCATTGGCAGCAGCAGCTTGAAGGCGGGATTGGCGGACAGGTCAGCCTGCATCCCGCAATCCTGCTGCCAGACCGGCAATGGCTGTACGAACGGTGCGACCGTCGCTTTGCCGCCATGCTGCATTGCGGCGCAATCGCGGAAGTCGATGCGCTTTTGCAACGGTCCCTTCCCGCCGATCTTCCGGTGATGCGGGCTATCGGCGTCCCCGAGATTGCCGGATACCTGCAAAATCAATGGCCTATCGAAGAGGCTGAAACGCGCGGCGCCCAGGCAACACGCAACTACGTCAAGCGGCAGGTCACCTGGTTGCGCCATCAGCCACCAGACGATTGGCCACGGTTGGAAACAGAAACGTTTGATGAGCGGGTCATATTCGCAAGATTATTACGCAATTAGCTATTGACACGTTATTTCCTGTCGCCTACCGCGCTGCACAACGACCGCACATGCGGTTGCGAGCGAGCTGGAGAGGTGACCCGGCGCAGGACACTGTGCCGGGTCAGTCTTTTAAGTGGCCGCGCAAAACGATTTTTGAGGAGTGCGTACAGTGAGCCAGGAGCGCAGCGGCGCAAACATTCTGGTGGAAAGCCTGATCCGGCAGGGTGTCGAATACGTATTCGGCTACCCCGGCGGCGCCGTGCTGCCGATCTACGACGAGCTCTTCGACAAGGCCCAGATCCGCCACGTTCTGGTCCGCCATGAAGCCGGCGCGGCTCATTCGGCAGAAGGTTATGCCCGCTCCACCGGCAAGCCCGGCGTCGTGCTCGTCACCTCCGGCCCCGGCGCAACCAACGCGGTTACCGGCATTGCCGACGCGTTTCTCGATTCCATTCCGCTGGTGGTGATTACCGGCCAGGTGCCCAGCTCGCTGATCGGCTCGGACGCGTTCCAGGAAGCCGACACCATCGGCATCACGCGCCACTGCACCAAGCACAACTATCTGGTGAAGGACCCGAGCGAGCTGGCGGCCATCGTTGACGAGGCCTTCCAGATTGCCACGAGTGGCCGCCCCGGCCCGGTGCTGATCGACATCCCCAAGGACGTCCAGATCGCCACGGCAAACTTCATCGAAGGCGCTCCGCAACGCAAGAACCGCTACTCGCCGCAGCTGGCTGGTTCGGAAACGGAAATCGCCAAGGCCATTGATCTGATCGCCAACGCGCAGGCCCCGGTGTTCTACACCGGCGGCGGCGTGATCAATTCGGGACCGGAAGCGAGCGCCCTGCTCCGCGAATTCCAGCGCCTTACCGGTGCGCCGGTCACCTCGACACTGATGGGCCTTGGCGCCTTCCCGGCCGATCATGCCGACTGGCTGGGAATGCTGGGCATGCACGGCACTTATGAGGCGAACTGGGCGATGAACCAGGCCGACCTCATCATCTGCGTCGGCGCGCGGTTTGATGACCGGGTGACCGGCCGTCTTGATGCCTTTGCGCCCAATTCGATCAAGATCCACATCGATATCGACCGGTCCTCGATCAACAAGACCGTTGCGGTCGACCTGCCGATCATCGGCGACTGTGCGCACGTTCTGCAGCAGCTGATCGATGCCTGGGGCAGCCGCAAGGCGCGTGATCTCTCAGCATGGAAGGCACGCATCGACGGCTGGCGTGAGAAGAAGAGCCTTGCCTATCCGCGCCGCAGCGATTCCATCGTGCCGCAATACGCCATCGAGCGGCTGTACGAGCTGACCAAGGACCGCGATCCGATCATTTCGACCGAGGTTGGCCAGCACCAGATGTGGGCCGCGCAGTATTTCCACTTCATGGCGCCGAACAAGTGGCTCACCTCCGGCGGGCTCGGCACCATGGGCTATGGCATGCCAGCGGCCATCGGTGCGCAGCTGGGCAATCCGGGCAAGCTGGTGATCGACATCGCCGGTGACGCCTCGATCCAGATGAACATCCAGGAAATGGGCACGGCCACGCAGTATCGCGCGCCGATCAAGGTTTTCGTGCTCAACAACCAGTGGATGGGCATGGTCCGCCAGTGGCAGGAACTGACCTATGAAAGCCGCTATTCGAACTCCTATTCGGACAGCCTGCCCGATTTCGTGAAGCTGGCCGAAGCCTATGGCTGGAAGGGCATCCGCATCGAAAGCGAGGCAGAGCTTGACGCCGGCATCCAGGCGATGATCGACCATGACGGTCCGGTCTTTGTCGATTGCTGCGTCCACAACGAAGCCAATTGCTTTCCGATGATCCCGTCGGGCGCGGCGCATACGGACATGATCCTGTTCGGCGATACCGTCGCCGGGACCATGGACGATGAAGCCAAGGCGCTGGTGTAGGGGATCGCAGCCATGATGAAGATCAAGCACGCCGCCGAGGAACGCCACGTCCTGACCGTGATGGTCGATAACGAGGCCGGCATCCTCGCCAAGATCGCCGGCCTGTTCACCGCGCGCGGATACAATATCGACAGCCTGACCGTGGCCGATATCTCGGACAATCACGCGATCAGCCGGAGCACGATCGTCACCCACGGCCCGCCAGCGGTGATCGACCAGATCCACGCCCAGCTGGAACGGCTGGTGCCGGTGCACAAGGTGGTCGATCTCAGCGAGAACGGCCCCTATGTCGAACGCGAACTGGCGCTTATCAAGGTAGCCGGAACCGGCGAAAAGCGCGTCGAGGCGCTGCGCGTCGCCGACGTGTTCCGCGCCAAGGTGGTCGATACCTCGACCTCCAGCTTCATTTTCGAGCTGACCGGCACGCCGGACAAGATCGACAGCTTCATCGCCATCATGCGCGAATTGGGGTTGGTCGAGGTTGGCCGCACGGGCGTTGTCGGCATGACGAGAGGGCCGCAAGGGGCCTGACACCATCCAGTCGCGCACAGCCTGCGCGGCACCAACAGACCAAATTGCAGAGGGAATTCGAAATGAAGGTCTATTACGACGCCGATTGCGACATCAACCTGATCACGAGCAAGAAGATCGCCGTGCTCGGCTATGGCTCGCAGGGCCACGCCCACGCGCAGAACCTGCGCGATAGTGGCGTCAAGGATGTCGCCATCGCGCTGCGCGAAGGTTCGGCGACGGCGAAGAAGGCCGAAGGCGCCGGTTTCAAGGTGATGTCCAACAAGGACGCCGCCGCCTGGGCCGACATCATCATGATCCTTGCGCCGGACGAACATCAGGCCGCGATCTATGCCGCCGATCTGCATGACAACCTGAAGCCCGGCGCGGCGCTGGCTTTCGCCCACGGCCTCAACATCCATTTCGGCCTGATCGAACCGCGCGCCGATATCGACGTGATCATGATCGCGCCGAAGGGCCCGGGCCACACCGTGCGCAGCGAATACCAGCGTGGCGGCGGCGTGCCCTGCCTCGTCGCGGTCCATCAGGACAAGACCGGTAACGCCCATGACGTCGCCCTTGCTTACGCATCGGGCGTTGGGGGTGGCCGTTCGGGCATCATCGAAACCAACTTCCGCGAGGAATGCGAAACCGATCTGTTCGGCGAACAGGCCGTGCTGTGCGGCGGCACCACCGCGCTGGTCCAGGCTGGCTTCGAAACGCTGGTTGAAGCCGGCTACGCCCCCGAAATGGCTTACTTCGAGTGCCTTCACGAGCTGAAGTTGATCGTCGACCTGATGTATGAAGGCGGCATCGCCAACATGCGCTACTCGATCTCGAACACCGCCGAATACGGCGATATCAAGACCGGCCCGCGCATCATCACCGAAGAAACAAAGAAGGAAATGAAGCGCGTTCTGGCCGACATCCAGTCGGGCCGCTTCGTCAAGGACTTCGTGCTCGACAACCG
>JBJTLW010000143.1:0-12976 GCA_046063225.1 Novosphingobium sp.
GGAAGCAGGAAGTTCAGCAGGCCGAACACGCCCTTCTTCATTTCGCCCGAATATTCGGTGTTGCCGATCAGGATCAGCTTTTCGCTGAAGTTCACCGCGATCACCGTATCGCTGCGGCAGCCGTGGCGTTCCGGATCGGCCTTGAAGCTGGGCAGGTTGATGATGGTGTATTCGGGCGCGAAGGCGGCCAGTTCATCAGCCTTCGGGCGCACCAGCAGGGTGCGGATGAACAGGTTGTGCCAGGCCATCTGGGTGATGACGCGCACGTTGACGCGGTATTCCGGCTGGCTGCCGCCGAACAGATCGGCGACGTAGAGTTCGTCCTGGTCGGCCAGCTTGGCGAGGAAATCGGCCTTGAGGTTGGCCCAGTGCTCCACCGACATCGGCTGGTTGATCTTGCCCCAGTTGATCGTGTCTTCGGTGGCGGCATCGCGCACCACGAACTTGTCCTTGACGCTGCGGCCGGTGAACTTGCCGGTGTCGACCAGAAGCGCGCCGTCCTTGGTCAGGCGGCCTTCACCTCGGTTCAGGGCGTGTTCGACCAGCGGCGCCGTACCCAGATTGGTGTGCAGCGTGGCCTTGGTGGTGAAACCCTGTTTGTCGAGCGAATAGGCAAGAGTCATGATGGTCAAATACCTCCCTGGGCACGCAGGCTTCTGTGGCAGAGCCATCGACCTTTACGCGTCTGAATATTGATCGGATTCGCGGCGCGCATAGTCCACGGGGGGGCCTTCGTCAAATTGGCCAAAGTGCGAAAACCGCAGAAATCCAACTGGTCTGACCGCTTTAGGCAAGAATTGTCAGCCCAGCCGCAAAGGGCTAATCCGGCACGATGACCGATGCCCCCGCGATTGACCCTCTCCTTGCCGGCAAGGTGATTGCCCTTGTCGACGATGACAGGAACATTCTGACAACGGTGTCAATCGCGCTACAGGCCGAAGGTTTCACAACGCGGCTTTATACCGATGGCGAAACAGCGCTGAAGGCGCTGCTGGAAAATCCGCCCGACCTGGCAATTTTCGACATCAAGATGCCGCGCATGGACGGCCTGCAACTGCTTCAGCGCCTGCGCGATAAATCGATGCTGCCGGTGATCTTTCTCACCAGCAAGGATGGCGAACCGGACGAGGCGCTGGGCCTGGCCATGGGCGCGGACGATTATATCGCCAAGCCGTTCAGCCAGCGCCTGCTGACCGCGCGAATCAAGGCGATCCTGCGGCGCAGCGAATTGACCCGCCAGCCGAGCGAGGACGCCACGGACGAGGTGATGCCCGAGCCGGTGCGGCGCGGGCGGCTGGAAATGGACCCGGCGCGCCATCGGGTGAAGTGGGATGACAAACCCGTCTCGCTGACCGTCACCGAATTCCTGATCCTTGAGGCGCTGGCAACGCGGCCCGGCGTGGTCAAGAGCCGCAACCAGCTGATGGACGCAGCCTACAGCGACGATATCTTCGTCGACGATCGCACCATCGACAGCCACATCAAGCGGCTGCGGCGCAAGTTCCGCGAAGTCGATCCCCAGTTCTCCGGGATCGAGACGCTGTACGGCGCGGGATACAGTTTTGGCGAAAGCTGACGTCACCCTGGAAGAGCGGGACGAGCCGGACCGGCTCTACTGGTCGGCACGGATGTCGCTCACCACGCGCATCCTGGCGGTCAACATCGTCGCGCTGGCGCTGCTGGCGGGCAGCCTGTTCTATCTCGATTCCTACCGCAACCAGCTCTTGGCCGAACGCTCGAAGCTCGCCCGGTCCGAAGCGCTGATCATCGCCGATGCCCTGGCGGAAACACCGCGGGCCGAACGCCCGCCCCTGCTCTCGCGCATCGGCAGCGAGCAGCAGTTGCGGCTTCGGCTCTACGATGCACGCGGCCACCAGATCGCCGATTCCTTCCTGCTCGCCGAACCCAGCTTCCGCTTCATCGATCCCGACAAGGAACCGTGGATGCAGGATGCCGCGCGGATGATCGATCGCGGCATGGATTTCGTCATCGGCGCCAGCGAAGCGCCGAAGTACACCGAAGCGGCGATCCCCACGGCCGATGCCTGGCCGGAAGTGGCCGAGGCGCAAAAGCTGGGGGACGCCGTGGTGCGCGAACGCCGCGCGCCCGACGAAACGCCCGTCTTCACCGCCGCCGCCCCGGTGGGCGAACGCGGCGAGGTTCTGCTGACCACCCGCAACGCCACCGACATCACGCAAAAGGTGCGCGATGCCCGCCAGACGCTGGCGATCGTCGTCGGCATTGCGCTCGTCCTGTCGATCCTGCTGTCGCTGTTCCTTGCCCGGACCATCGTGAAGCCGCTGAAGTCGCTGGTGCGCGCGGCGGTCCGCGTCCGGCTGGGCCGCGACCGCGAGGTTGTGGTGCCGCGCCTGCCAGAACGCGGGGATGAGATCGGCCTGCTCGCCCGCGCTTTTTCCGACATGACCGGCGCCCTGCGCCAGCGCATCGACGCCACCGAAAGCTTTGCCGCCGATGTCGCTCACGAGTTGAAGAACCCCCTCGCCTCGCTGCGCAGCGCCATCGAAACGCTGGAAAAGGTCGATGACCCGGCCCTGCGCAAGCAGCTGACCGAAATTGCCGCGCACGACGTGCGCCGCATCGACCGGCTGGTGACCGAAATTGCCGACGCCAGCCGCATCGATGCCGAACTGTCGCGCACCGCCTTTGAGGTGCTGGATCTGGCCGCGATGATCCGCGCGCTCGCCGGCGAACGGCACGAACGCGGCGCCGATGGCGGTTGCACCGTGGCGCTGAAACTGGGCAAAGGGCGTGCGCTGGTGACAGGCGATGCCATGCGACTGGAGCGTGTGCTGCACAACCTTATCGACAACGCGGTGTCGTTCTCGCCAGTCGGCAGCACGATCACCGTGACCCTGCTGCGCGGCGAGGGACAGGTGAACGTGCTTGTCATGGACGAAGGACCGGGCGTGCCGCCCGACGCCCGCGAAAAGGTGTTCGAACGCTTCCATTCGATCCGCCCGGATGGCGAGGATTTCGGCAGCCATTCGGGCCTTGGCCTCGCCATCGCGCGGACCATTGTCGAAGCCCATGAAGGCACGTTGCAGGCGATTGACCGGCCCGATGGCAAGCCCGGCGCCTGCCTGGAAATCATCCTGCCCGAGGCGAAGCGATGAGCGGCCTTTTGCAACTGACCGCCGTCGCCATCGGCGGGCGCGCCGTGCTGATCGATGGCGCGCCGGGCAGCGGCAAATCCAGCCTTGCGCTTGCCCTGATCGACCGTGGCGCGCTGTTGGTTGGCGATGACGGCGTGGCGCTGGAGGCCTGCGACGGCGTGCTGTACGCCCTTCCCGCCCCGGCGACCGCAGGGCTTATCGAGGTCCGCAATGTCGGTCTGGTCCGCCTTCCCCATGCCGAAAAGGCGCCGGCGTGCCTTGTCCTCCAGCTCGATTCGCAAGCACCGCGCTTCATCGACGCGCCCGAAAGCTGCACGATCATGGGAATTGCCCTGCCGATGGTTCGGCTCTGGCCCGATAGCCCGGTTCTGCCGCTCCGCGCCGAAATGGCCTTGCAAAGCTACGGCCTGCCGCTCGGCTGATCACGCAATACCGTCAGTGGGCGCTGTCGGCCCAGTCGCCATCCTGCAAGTATCCGCGCAGCGCCTTGCGGGCATGGAACAGCCGGGTCTTCACCGTGCCTTCGGGGCAGCGGGCAATGCGCGCGATATCGGCCAGCGCCATGTCCTCGAAATAGCACAGCATCACGGCCTCGCGCTGGTCGACGCTGAGCCTGCGCATGGCGACGGCCAGCCGCTCCCCCGCGTCGCGCTGCATGGCGGCGCGCTCCGGATTGGAAAGCGGATCGGTGTCCGCCTGCGCGTGATCGGCCTCAAGCCCGGTATCGTAACGCGCGTTGGCGCGCAGCCAGTCCACCGCCTTGTTGCGCAACACCCGCCGCAGCCAGCCAGCGGCTTCGCCCGCGCTCTGCCCCTGGTAGCGGCCGGCGCCCTGCCACACGGCAATAAAGGTCGCGTCGACGACGTCTTCAGCCGCGGCCCGATCCCCCCCCAGGATGCCGCGCGCCAGCACGGTAAGCGCACGCGCCTGCTGGCGATAGAGCGCGGTGAAGGCCGCATGATCCCCGCCGGCAACGGCGCAAAGGTGCGTGTGAGCATCGCTCATGACTGGTCCCCCGATTGGCGATGAGAATGGCGAAGCCGCAGGTCTGCCCAGACGAGGCAATCGCTGGCGTCGTGAAACAGCCGCGCCTCGAACCCGGCGGCCTGCGCGGCGCGCGAAAGGGTATCGGGCGCATGGCGGTGGACGGGCCTTGCCAGCCAGATCGAGTGCCAGCCGCAACCCAGGTGCCCGGGCAGAAAGGCCGAGATGACCAGCCGCCCGCCCCGCACGAGGCGCCGCGCAGCCTTGCCCATGCTGCGCGCCAGCCGGCTTTCGCACTGCCCGTCGGGCAGATTGGCGGCGAGGATCAGGTCAAAGGATTCGCGCCCGGCATGGACCAGCGCGTTCGCTTGGGCCGGCGCATCCACCACCAGGCACCGCTCGCCCCGCTGCCGGGCCTGCAGCAGCGTCGCCTGCGCCAGCTCCTCGCGGGCGGAAAGCGCCTGCGCGATGCCCAGCCGCTGCGTGAAAGCTGCCATAGCCGGATGACGAAGCGCCGCTCCCAGTGGATGGGCGAGCAGGCTCTGGCGCACGGCCGCCGGATCGCGGCAATCGAGCAGGACGGCGTCAAGCAGCCCGGCAAGGTGCGCGATGGACTGGTCGCGCTCCCCCGCCTCGATCCGGGCGAGGATGCGGTCGAACTGCGGGACGAGGGCCTGGCATTGCGTTTCCATGCCCCGCCAATTGCCAGCGCCGCGTCGTCCCAGCGTGAAACGAGCGTCGCCCGAGCGTGAAAAATTACATGAAGTTCGAAGGAATTGCGGTAATCTCCTTAGTGAAGGGGCAAAGCGAGCGAATGGCGGGGCAGTTTTCCTTGCAAATGGTGGGGCCGTTTCGCCTGTCTTACGCGGGCGAGCGCATCGATCTGCGCGGGCGGCGGGCACAGGCGTTGATTGCCATGCTGGCAAGCTCGCCAAGCCACGAGCGCACCCGCGCCTGGCTTCAGGACCGCCTGTGGGGCAGCCGCCCGACCGTGCAGGCGCAGAACAGCCTGCGCCGCGAACTGTCGAGCCTGCGCCGGCTGATCAACCAGCCAGACGCGGAACTGCTCTGCGCCGATGGCCAGCGTGTCTGGCTGAACAGCGCCGTTCTGACCATCGCCGCCCCCGGATCGGGCGAATTCCTTGAAGGGATCGACCTTCCCGGCGAAGATGGCTTTGAGGACTGGCTTCGCGAGCAGCGCGGCAAGGCTGAACTATCGGAACCGGTCCCTGCCCTGCCCGCACAGGCATCAGCGCCACCATCTCAGACACCGATGCGCGCGCTGAGCGCTCTGGTGCTTATGCCAATCCCCGATGGAGAGGCCTGGCATGAAGCACTGGCCGAGCGCCTGTCACGCATTCGCTGGCTCGACCTCTACCTCGATCAGCCAGACGACCGCGACGCGCGCTTTGCCCTGTCCGGACGGGTCGACAAGGGCGAGCGGATCGCGCTTACCCTGACCGATCGGGAAAGCGGCCGCATGGTCTGGACTGGCCGTTACGCCATGGCGGGGCAGGATGAGCCCGCGCCCAACGCGGTTGACGAAGCGGCCAGCGCGGTGCGAGCGCGCCTCGCCCAGGCCGAACAGACGCGCGCCGTCGCCGCGCCTGACGATGCCGATCTCGCCTCGCTCATCTGGCGGTCACAGTGGCACATGCACCGGCTGACGAGGGACGATGCGGCAGAGGCGGCGCGGCTGGCTGCGCTGGCGACAGGCCTCGATCCGATCGGAACCGAGGCCATTGCCCAGGCGACCTGGGTGCGCGTCTGGGATCTGTGGGTCGCCCGCGCCCGCGACGAAGCCGTCCGCGCCATGCGTGAACAGGCGCAGCGCGCGATCATTGCCGATCACGACGATGCGCGCGGCCACATGCTTGCGGGTATCGCCGAAATCTGGCTGATGCAGCCGCTGCGGGCCGAAGCCCTGCTGCGCCGCGCGGTGGAGCTCGATCCCAGTCTGATCATGGCCCGCGTTCAGCTGGCCTGCGCGCTGTACCACCGCCTGATGCTGCCCGAAGCCGAGGCCGAACTGCGCACCGCCCTGCGGCTCAGCCCCAATGACCAGTACCTGTTCTTCATCGCCGGCGAACTGGCGACCACCTGCCTGATGCAGGACAAGTTCGACGAGGCGCTGGTCCATGCCGAAACCGCGCTGGCGGCGCGCCGCTCCTACGTCCACGGCCACGTGGCCAAGGTGAACGCGCTCGTCCGGCTCGATCGGCTCGACGCCGCGCGTGCCGCCCACGCCGATCTCTACCGCGCCAACCCGAACTACAGCCCGAAGTTCATCGACTGGATCCCGTTCCTCGATTCCACCTGGAACGACTGGTTCAAGGACGGATTGAACCGCGCGGCCGCTGGCGCCGACTAGGACGCGTAGCCCAAGAAAGTGAGTGCCGGATGGCTGAAGCGAAGTATTTTGCAGGGGTAGAGGCGGCACAGGGCAGACAGGCCGCAGCCGGCGCGCTTTCGCTTGAACCGTTCGACCTGCGCGTGCTTGACCCCAAGGGCCGGCTTGCCCGCGCGTCCGCCAACCTGACCGCAGCGATGATCCCGGCCGTCTACGCCTTTTCGCGGCGCTTCCGGCCGCTGCTGCCGCTGGCCGGCCTGCTTCACGTCACCCGCGAAGAGCAGGTCCGCGAAATCCTGCTGCGCAGCGAGGATTTCCACACGCCCTTCGGCCCCGAAATGGCCGAACTGGGCAATGGCGCCGTGTTCCCGCTGGGATCCAACGGGGCGGAGCACGAACGGCTGCACGATGTGCTGATGCGCGTTATCCGGCGCGAGGATTCCGTGCGCATCGGCCAGATGTCCGGCGCCTTCACCGCTGCCCTGCTCGACAACAGCAAAGGCGAGATCGATGCCATCGGCGACCTGATCAAGCGCGTCCCGGCTGAGGTGTGCCTGCGCTATTTCGGGCTTGAATGCGACGATGCCGATGCCTTTGGCGACTGGACGATGGCGCTCTCTGCCTTCCTGTTCGGCGATCCTTACGGCAAGGCCGAGGTGCGAAAGCTGGCGATGAACGCACGCACCCGGCTGAACGCGGTCATCGGCGATGCGCTCGCCCGCGCCCAGCGCCGGGTGCGCAGCGGCAGCCTGAAGGACAGCGACGCGCATACGCTGGTGGAACGGCTAGCCCTGCTGCAATCGCGCGAACCCTTGACCGATGACGAGATCGGCGCGCTGCTGATGGGGCTGGCAACGGGCTTCATACCGACCAATTCGCTCGCGGCGGGGAACATGCTGCAAGAGCTGCTGAAACGCCCGGATGCCATGCGCGCCGGGGTGGATGCCGCCAGGGCGGGTGATCTGGAACAGATGCGCAAGGTGGTGCTAGAGGCGGGACGGCTCAACCCCGCGCTTGCCCCCGGCCAGTGGCGCTATGCCCCGCGCGACACGACGCTCACCGTCGATGGCAAGGACCATGTTATCAAGGCGGGCACGACGCTGCTCGTCTCCACCATGTCGGCCCTGCGCGATCCGCGCGCCTGGAGCGATCCCCTGCGCTTCCGGCTGGACCGCAAGCGGCCGGACGGCACGCCGCAGGAGCCTGACCTGGTGTTCGGTGTCGGCCCGCATTGGTGCCTTGGCAAATACCTCGCGCTCGAACAGATTTCCGCGCTCTTCATGGAATTGCTGAAGCGCCCCGGCCTGCGCCGCGCGCCGGGGGCCGCGGGCCGGTTGCAGCGGCTTGGCCCCTTCCCGCGGCACCTGACCATGCGGTTCGATACGCCGGCATCGCAGCAGACGATGGTCATGGTCATCGCCCCGGTCGCAAGCGGCGAGGTCGCGCCCTTGCAGACGCAGCTTGCGGGGCTGGGCAATCCCGCCGGACAGGCCATCCGCGAAGCGATGGACGCCACCGGCCTGGTCCACTTCGCCTCGCTCACCTGCATAGAGACCGACCACGGCCACCGCCTGTGTCTGGAACTGTCGGTCGACGGCACGATCGAGGCCGCGATCGAGGCGATTGCGCGCCACGCTGGCGATCTTCTGCGCCCCTCCTTCGCCCATGCCGGCCTTGGCGCGGCGGAAAGCGTGGCCGCCTTCATGCGCCGACACGTCGTTGAACTGCACGGCAAGCCCTGGGGGCCGACCGGCCTCAACTACAACGGACTGGGTGAATTTCCCGTCGCGCTGGTGGAAAAGCAGGCGCGCTTTGCCGCCTTCACCGGCCGCGTCCTGCGCGATTACGTGGCGACAGAAACCGCGCGCGGCAGCCATCCGATGCTCGCGATCGCGCACCTGCGCCGCGTGCTGCGGGGTGATGCCGATCTGCGCAGCGAGGCGACCGAGCCGCAGCTTGCGCTGATGGACGAGGCGGCACGCGAAGGCTGGGATGCCTTCCACCTGCAAACCCAGGCCAACCGGCTGGCGCTGGCAAAGTTCCGGCCGATCACGCCGGGGCAGGCCTTTGCCCGTTTCCTGAAGACCAGGGACGGGCGCTTCATCACCTGGCCGCTGGCGGGCTTCGCGGTGATCTGGGGCTGGCTGCTGTGGCCAAAGGGCGGGCTGACGGGCGTGGCACTCGCGCTGGTTCTGGGCTTTCAGGCGGCGATAGCCTCTGCCCTCACCTTCGCGGCGCTGACGGCGCTGTTCCTGTTCCTGCTGCGCCGCGCGGAAAGCCGGGATCAGCCCGATACTTCTGCCGCCCCGCTGGAAAAGCTGCGCCGCATCGTCGATCAGGAAAATCCGCCCGGCTATGCGCAGAACCACATCATGGCGCTCGGCACGCTGAAAACCGGCTGGCTGCGCAAGTTCACCCACGCCTTTGCCCTGTGGGGCATCCGCGTGCTGATCGTGAACGATTTCCGCCCCGGCTTCGTCATCAACATGGGGACGATCCACTATGCCCGCTGGTGGCGCGTGCCGGGGACCGGGCAGGTGGCGTTCTATTCCAACTTCGACGGCAGTTGGGAAAGCTATCTTGAAGATTTCATCACCCGCGCTCGGCAGGGGCAGACGGCGGCGTGGAGCAACTGGCAGGGCTTTCCCCGCACGCGCTTCATGATGGGGCTTGGCGCGGCCGATGGCGATGCCTTCAAGCGCTGGGTGCGCATCCAGCAGCAGATCGTGCCGTTCTGGTATACCCGTTTCCCGGACCTGACGAGCGACCAGATCCGCATGAACGCGGTGATCCATTCCGGCCTGAGCCTGGCGCGCAACGCCAGCGAGGGTGAGGAATGGCTGCGCTGCTTCGGATCGATGCCGCGCATGGCCAACCGCATCGAAACCGATGAAGTGCAGGCGCTGGTGTTCCGCGGCATGAAACGCCTGCCCTGTTCCGCCGTGCTTGCCCTGCACCTGCCAGCGGAAAGCGAAGCGCTTGGCGAATGGCTTTCCTGGGTGCGCGGGCGCGCCATGCGGGCCGAACGGGTTGGCGGCGAAGCAGCCTGCGCAGAGCTGGTGGCGGAAGGCGTGCTGGCGCCGGTCCCGCGCCCGGCAGGCCGCATGGCGGAATTTGCGCTGACCAGCGGGCTGACCGTGACCTTCGGCGAACGCCCGCTGGTGGGAGACAGCATCGCCAGTGCCAGCGAGGCCGATCTTGCGGCATCGACGCAGGCCGTGTTCCTGGCGCTTTCGGCCAGGGGGCTGGCACGTTTCGAAGCGCCCAACTGCGCGCCCGGCACCTTGCTGGAACGGTTCCCCTATGCCTTCCGCATGGGCATGGCAGGCCGCGCCCGGGTGACCGGCGATGCCGGCGCAAGTGCCCCCGGCAACTGGCGCTGGGGCGATGATCCGCGTTCGTCCGATGCCTGCGATGCCGCGCTGATGCTTTATGCCTCCAGCCCGGAGCGGCTGGCGATGATGATCGAAATCCACGCCACCCTGCTGGCCAATCATGGCGGGTCGATCATCGCACAGACCGATTGCGCCCCCGCATGGCCCGAAGGTGAGCGCGCCGATTTTGAACACTTCGGCTATCGCGACGGCATTTCGCAGCCGGTGATAAAGGGCACCACGCGGGCGCTGCGCGACGTTCCCGAACGCGATCTGGTGGAACCGGGCGAATTCATCGTCGGCTATGCCAATGACGCGGGCTTCCTGCCGCCCAGCCCCCTGCTGCCGGTGGAGGCCGACGTGCGCGGCGCGCTGCCGATCACCGCCATCGACGATCTGTCGCGCTTCCCCGATTTTGGCGATGCGCGCATATCGCAGGCGCCGCGCGATCTGGGCCGCAACGGTTCCTACCTTGTCCTGCGCGAACTGAAGCAGGATGTCGCAGGTTTCGAAAGCTTCGTCGATAATGCGGCGCGGCGGCTGGCAGAGGGCGGCTATCGCGATCTGGGCCGGCTGGTCGGCCAGACGCCCGATCGCGAATGGGTGAAGGCCAAGCTGATGGGGCGCTGGCCCAATGGCCGCCCGCTGGTGGGCAACCCGGTCAACATCGCCTCTGCCCCGGACACGATCGAGGCGGAAAACGGCAACGATTTTTCCTATGGCGAGGATGATCCGCACGGCCTTGCCTGCCCGTTTGGCGCGCATATCCGCCGCACCAATCCGCGCGATTCGAAGCAGCCGGGCGATGCATCGGAACAGGCGATCACCAACCGTCATCGCATTCTGCGGCGCGGACGGCCCTATCTGCGCCCCGAAACCGCCGAAAAGGGCCTGCTCTTCGCCTGCCTGTGCACCGATATCGAGCGGCAGTTCGAATTCGTCCAGCAGTTCTGGGCCAATGCCCCGGCCTTCCACGGGCTGGAGCGCGAACCCGATCCCATCGTCGGCAGCGATCCGGTCGAGCCGCGCAGCGGCTGCCCGCTGGACCGCGTCTTCACCATCCCGACGGTCGCCGGGCCGGTGCGGCTGGAAGGCCTGAAAAGCTTCGTCCAGACCATGGCCGGGGGCTATTTCTTCCTTCCCAGCCGGTCGGCGCTGAGCTGGCTCAACGATACCGCGCTGCATGCGCGCGCCCCATCACCCGAAGGACAGGCCCATGGCTGATACCGATGACAACAATGCCATTTCGCAGCTGCTGCCCTTCTATCTCAACGGCAGCCTGCCCCCGGCCGATCGCCAGCGGATCGACACCGCGCTGGCCGCATCGCCCGCCCTGCGCGCCGAGCTGGAGGAACACCGCCGCCTGCTGAACCTGGTGAAATCGGGTGGGGAACAATGGGCGCAAACCGAACCGCTGGGCACCCCGCCGGTCGATGTCGAGCGGCAGGCGGCCCCGCACAAGCGCTCGCTCAGATCGATGCTCGCCGTCCTTTCGCCATCGAACTGGAGCCCGGCGATCTCGCTTGCGCTGGCGCTCGCCGTGGTGGCGCAGGCCGCTGCCCTGCTGTGGCAGAACGGCGCGATCCGCGATCTGCGAGAGGAAAATTACCAGCTCGCATCGGGCAAGGATGCACCCGGCGGCAAGGGTGCCATCGTGATCGAGGTGAAGGACGATGCAGCGTGGAGCGCCGTTTCCGCCCTGCTCGGCGATGAAGGGCTGACCGTGGTGTCCAGCGGCGATTTCGGCACGCTGATCCTGGGCAGCGACAAGACGGACAAGGCGCTTGCCGATCAGATCGAGCGCCTGCGCAAATCGCCGCTGATCGCCAGCGCGGACCCGGCGGCATGATGCGGCTGGCGGCACTGCTGCTGGCCTTTCTTGCGCTGGCCCTGCCCGGGCCGGTCGCGGCGCAGGTCGATGGTCCGGTGCCGGGCACGGAACAGCCGCGTTCGGGCAACAACGGCGGCGGCGGCGGGTTTGGCGGCATCGGCCTGTCGATCTCGCTCGGCGGCAAGAAGAAGGCTCCGGCCGAACTGCCGCTCACCGGGCCGGAGCTGCAAATGCGCGACCGGCAGATACCGGACTACGTTCCCGGTCAGGTGCTGTTCTTCCTGTCAGACGCCGCGGCCAACCCCGGCCAGATCGCCCGCACGGCGCGCGTCACGCTGGTTTCGACCGCCCCCTTGCCGGAAATGGGCGTCACCATGGCCGTGGCCACGCTGCTGCCGGGCGATACGGTTGACGCTGCGGTCGGGAGGCTCGGTCGCACGCCCAGGGTTGCCTGGGCGCAGCCGGACTTCGCCTTTCAGGTGCTGGGCAACAGCCGCGAACAGGGCGCGGGCATGAGCCGCATCCGCATCGGGCCGAAGCAGAAGGTTTCCGGCACCATTGCCCTGATCGACAGTCCGGTCGATCTCGCCAACCCGGCGCTGCGCGGCGCGGCGATCGTGCAGGAAGGCTTTGGCGGCGTGATGACCCCGGCGGCCCACGGCACGGCGATTGCCGAAATCCTTGTCGGCACCGGCGCCTATGCCGGCGTCGCGCAAGGGGCGAAGCTGATCAGCCTGGTCGCCTTCGCCCCGGCGGGAGAGGACTGGTGGCAATCGCAGACGAGCAAGCTGGCACTGGCGCTCAACCGTGCGCTGGCACTGCGCCCGCAGGTGGTGAACATGTCGTTCGGCACCGCGCGGGATGATCCCGCCCTGGCCCGCGCGCTCGGCCGGTTTGAGGCACTCGGCACCTGCGTGGTCGCGGCGGCGGGCAATGGCGGCGGTGGCCGCGTGCTTTACCCCGGCCGCGATGATCGCGTTGTCGCCGTCACCGCCGTCGACGGATCGAAGCGCATCTATGCCTATGCCTCACGCGGGGGGGAAATCGATGTCGCGGCATGGGGCGTATCGATGAACGCGGCGGTGCCCGGCGGGCGGCGCGCGGTTTCGGGCACGAGCTTTGCCACGGCCATCGTTGCAGGCGCGCTGCTGCGCGACAATGCCTGCACCGCTGCGCGCAACCCCGCCGCCATGCGCAGCGGCGTGGCCACCCGCGCGCTCGACCTTGGGCCAAAGGGGCGCGACGATCAGTTCGGCGCGGGGCTGTTCCGCCTGCCGTGATTGCCCGAAATCGCGCCTCTGCG
>JBJTLW010000144.1:0-22838 GCA_046063225.1 Novosphingobium sp.
GGACATTCGCGAGGTGACGCAGGAATCGGTGCGCCGGGTGCTGGGCATCGTCCCGCAGGATTCGGTGCTGTTCAACGACACCATCGGCTACAACATCGCCTATGGCCGTGAAGGCGCGGGCCAGGATGATGTCGAAGCCGCCGCGCGCGCCGCCGCCCTGATGCCGCTGATCGACCGGCTGCCCCAGCGCTTCGATACCGAAGTGGGCGAACGCGGGCTCAAGCTTTCGGGCGGGGAAAAGCAGCGCGTAGCGATTGCCCGCACGCTGGTGAAGAACCCGCCGATCCTGCTGCTCGATGAAGCGACATCGGCGCTCGATACCCGGACCGAGCAGGACATTCTCGCCACGCTGCACAATGTTGCAGAGGGGCGCACCTCGCTGTCGATCGCGCACCGCCTGTCGACGATTGCCGATGCGGACAAGATCATCGTGCTCGATCAGGGGCGCCTTGCCGAGGAAGGCACCCACGCGCAGCTGCTCAGGAAGAAAGGCCTCTACGCCGAAATGTGGGCGCGGCAGGCGAGCGAGAAGGAAAGGCTGAGCGAAGCCGCCGAATAGGCGGGCCGACCGCGCCTGCGCTGCCACGGTCATTGCCGGTTGCGAAGCCGCAGGCGGCGCTATAGCGTCCCGCGCATTGCGCCCCTGCACATCAGGGGCCCTCTCACGGGAGAAAACATACCATGCACCTGCGCCTTTTTGCCGCGCTCCTCGCCACGGCGGCATCGCCCGCCTTTGCCCAGTCCGCGCCTTCCGCTCCGGCGAAGGAACCGGTTGTCCCCGCGCCTGCGGCGATCACCGCCGAACAGGTTCCCGAACTGCCGCTGACTCTGGCCGAACGCGCCCGCCCCTACATGGAATCGCGCGGCGCCTCGTTCCAGGGCTGGGACCCGAAGAAGCGGGCCGTGCTGATCGGCACGCGCTTTGCCAACGTGTCGCAGCTGCACCGCGTTGAAATGCCGATGGGCGCCCGCACCCAGATCAGCTTCGAGGCCGAGCCGGTTGGCGGCAGCTATGCGCCCGTCAAGGGTGACGTCCTGGTCGTCGCCAAGGACCGCGGCGGTGACGAATATTTCCAGCTCTACACGCTGGCGAGTGGCCGCCTGAAGCTGCTGACCGACGGCAAGAGCCGCAACGGCCTGAACGCATGGTCGGCCGACGGCTCCATGCTCGCCTTCAGCTCGACCAAGCGCAACGGCGCGGACAATGACCTTTATGTCATGGACCCGCGCGATCCTTCGAGCGCGCGCATGGTTCTGCAGGTCAAGGGCGGCGGCTGGGCCATCGGCGGCTTCTCGCCCGACAAGCGCACCGCCTATGTCGCGGAATACAAGTCCGTGCAGAACGTCGATCTCTACCGGCTCGATCTTGCCAGCAGCAAACTGACGCCGATCGGCGATCCCAAGGCAGAAATTGCCTATGGCGGGATGCAGGTTGCGCCCAACGGCACGCTGTGGGGCACCAGCGATCAGGGATCGGACTTCCAGCGGCTCGGCCGCATCGATCCGGCGACCGGCGCCTTCACCCCGGTGAGCAAGGAAGCCTGGGACGTCGACGGCTTCGACCTCAGCGAAGACGGCAAGACCATCGTCTATGTCGTCAACGAAGCCGGGACGGACCGGATGCGGATCATGGACGTGGCAACCGGCAAGGTGCGCCCCGTCACCAACCTGCCGGCCGGGCTGATCGGCGGGCTGGAAATCGCGCCCTGGGGCGAAGTGGGCTTTTCGCTCAGCTCGGCCAAGAGCGCGAGCGACGTCTGGTCGCTTGATCCCAAGACCATGAAGCTGACCCGCTGGACCCAGAGCGAAACTGGCGGGCTTGACCCGCGCGTCAATGTCGAGCCGCAGATCGTCAGCACCAAAAGCTTTGACGGCCTGTCCGTTTCCGGCCTTCTCTATCTTCCCGATCCGGCAAAGTTCCCCGGCAAGCGGCCGCTGATCGTCAGCGTCCACGGCGGGCCGGAAGGCCAGAGCCAGGCCGGCTTCCGCGGCTCGGTGAACTATTACCTCAACGAACTTGGCATCGGCATGTTCTATCCCAATGTTCGCGGATCGACCGGCTATGGCAAGAAGTTCGTCAGCCTGGACAACGGCCCGTTCAAGCGTGAGGATTCGGTGAAGGACATGGCCGCACTGCTCGATACGGTGCGCGCCAACCCGCGTGTCGATGCCGACCGCGTGGGCCTGACCGGCGGCTCCTATGGCGGCTATATGTGCTATGCCGCCGCCGTCCAGCTGAAGGCGAAGCTGCGCGCCACCCAGTGCACCGTGGCGATCAGCAATTTCGTCAGCTTCCTGGAAAACACCAACGCCTATCGCCGCGACCTGCGCCGTGTCGAATACGGCGACGAGCGCGATCCGGCCCAGCGCCAGAAGCTGATGGAAATATCGCCGCTGACCCGCGTGAACGAGATCGAAAAGCCGATGTTCGTCATCACCGGCGCCAACGACCCGCGCGTGCCGAAGTCCGAGGCCGACCAGATCGTCGCCGCGATTCGCAAGAACGGCGGTGAAGCCTGGCACATGGTCGCCGCCGATGAAGGCCACGGCTATGCCAAGAAGGCGAACAGCGACTACGCCTTCCTGGCGCAGCTCGCCTTCTGGGAAAAGTACCTGCTCGGCAAATAGGCCGGTTCAGCCCTACCCCGGCCTTGCCATCCCCCAGCGGATGGCGGGCCGGGCATGGTTGACCGGCGCCCGGAAGCCGACCTAGTCTGCCGCTATGGACCTGAGCGGCAAGCCTTTATCCGTGCCTCAGTACTGGACCGAATGGGACGAGCGCGGCGAACGGCTGGTCATGCCCATCCGGCGCAGCTGGAAAGTGATCGGATCGGCGCTGTTCTTCTTCGCGCTCGGATCGGTGCAGCATGCCCGTCTTGTTGGCGAGGGCGCGAATTTCTTCGAATACATCTTCCTGGCCATCATCGTCGCCGGCGCACTGCATTTCGTCCTGCGCACGCTGACCAGCCTGGTTGCGCGGGAAGTCCTGCGGATCGAAGCCGGAACGCTGATCCACGGCTGGGAGATTTTCGGCATCAAGCGCGAAAAGCGCTATCCACTTCGTGACATTTACGGACTGTCGGCCGACCGCGACCTCAGCCTGCCAGAGGCGAAGCAGCTGTTCTCCCCGATCAAGGACTTCGGCAAGATCGGCGCGGTCAACTTTGACTACAAGGGCGATACCATCGCCCTCGGCGCGGCCATCGACGATGCCCACGCGCAGGGTCTGGTTGACTGGATCGCGCGGCGTTCACCGCGCAGCGTCTTCGACCTGACTTCGCCGGTCGTTCCGTCGGCTACTTGACGACGTCCGCCCCGCCCCAGACCACCGCCTGGGCCAGATAGCCGCAATCTTCCGGAACGTTCCACGTGATCGAGGGAGAGCCATAAAGCTTCCAGCCCTCTTCAAGCGCCTTGGACACGCGTTCGCAAAAGGCGTGGTCATCCTTGCCGGTGAGGCATCGGTAGACGAGGCGCCCGTCGGGCGGGGTGCTGCTTTCAGTCATGCGATCACCTTAGGCTGGCGGAACCGCCCCGTCATGCCGAAATGCGTTTCGCAGGACGGGCACGGTTCGCCGGGTCAGAGGATATATTTCGACAGGTCCGCGTCCTGCGCCAGGCCGGCCAGCTTGTCGCTGACATAGGTGGCATCGACCTTCACGGTCTCGCCCGAACGGTCCTCGGCTTCGAAGCTCAGCTCTTCAAGCAGCTTTTCCATCACCGTCTGCAGGCGGCGGGCGCCGATGTTCTCGACGCTTTCGTTCACCTGCGCGGCGATCTGCGCGACTTCGCGCACCGCTTCGGGCGTGAAATCCAGCGTCACCTTTTCGGTCGCCAGCAGCGCCTTGTACTGCTCGACAAGGTTGGCGCGGGTTTCCGACAGGATGCGGACGAAATCCTCCTCGGTCAGCGCCTTCAGCTCGACGCGGATCGGCAGGCGGCCCTGCAGTTCGGGCAGCATGTCGCTCGGCTTGGCGACATGGAACGCGCCCGAGGCGATGAACAGGACGTGGTCGGTCTTCATCGGGCCGTACTTGGTGGCGACGGTCGTGCCCTCGATCAGCGGCAGCAGATCGCGCTGCACGCCTTCGCGGCTGACCGAACCGCCGCGCACGTCGGACACGGCGATCTTGTCGATCTCGTCCAGGAAGACGATGCCGTTGGTTTCCGCATTGGTCAGCGCGACGCGGGCGACGTCATCCTGGTCCATGCGCTTTTCGGCCTCTTCGTCGACCAACTTGTCCCAGGCGTCCGGCACCTTGAGCTTGCGGCGCTTGAGGTTCGCCTTGCCCATGGCCTTGTTCATCATGTCGCTGAGGTTGATCATGCCGACATTGCCGCTCATGCCCGGGATGTCGAACGGCATGGCCGGCGCGTCCTCGACCTCGATTTCCACCTCGACATCGTTCATCGCGTTTTCGACGATGCGCTGGCGGAAGCTTTCGCGGGTGGCTTCGCTGGCGTTTTCACCGACGAGCGCCTTCAGCAGCCGGTCCATCGCGGCCTTGCTCGCCGCTTCGCGCACGGCTTCGCGGCGGTTTTCCTTTTCAAGGCGAATCGCCTCTTCGACCAGATCGCGGGCAATCTGTTCGACATCGCGGCCGACATAGCCGACCTCGGTGAACTTGGTCGCTTCCACCTTTACAAAGGGGGCATCGGCCAGCTTGGCGAGGCGGCGGCTGATCTCGGTCTTGCCGCAGCCCGTCGGTCCGATCATCAGGATGTTCTTGGGCGTGACCTCGTCGCGCAGTTCAGGCGAAAGGTGCTGGCGGCGCCAGCGGTTGCGCAGCGCAACAGCGACGGCCTTCTTGGCGTCCTGCTGGCCAATGATGTGTTCGTCCAGCGCGCGGACGATTGCCTTGGGGGTCAGGGAATCTTTCATCTTGATCACACGGTCTCGACCGTCACGCGGTCATTGGTGAAAACGCAGACATCGGCCGCGACGGCCATGGCGCGGCGGGCGATCTTTTCGGCGTCGTCTTCGTAATCGACGAGCGCCTTGGCAGCGGACAGAGCATAGTTGCCGCCCGAACCGATCGCGGCGATACCCTCTTCCGGCTCCAGCACGTCGCCGTTGCCGGTGAGGATCAGCATGACGTCCTTGTCGGCAACGATCATCAGCGCCTCAAGGTTGCGCAGGTACTTGTCGGTGCGCCAGTCCTTGGCGAGCTCAACCGCGGCGCGCATCAGCTGCCCGCGGTGCTGTTCCAGCTTCTTTTCCAGACGTTCGAACAGGGTGAAGGCGTCGGCGGTCGCGCCGGCGAACCCGCCGATCACGCTACCATCGCCGATGCGGCGCACCTTGCGCGCGTTCGGCTTCATCACCGTATTGCCCATGGAAACCTGGCCATCGCCGGCGATGACGGTCTTGCCGCCCTTCTTGACGCCGATGATGGTGGTGCCGTGCCACTGGATCAGGCCGTGGCTGTCGTTGTGATTGCTCATGCGGCGCGATATAAGTGGCGAACCGCGCCGTTCAAGTTAGCTGCCGTTCGGACCCGTGCCCGGAGCACCACCTGCCGGGCCGCCCATGCCGGTGCCGACCGTGCCGATGTTGCCGAACAGATCTTCGAGGAAGGTGCGTTCCTTGCCCAGAGTCGGCGTCTTGTGACCATCGGGATCCAGCCGCACGACCTTTTCCATGCCGATGCGTTCGACACCGGCGACGTTACCGTTGCCATCGAAGCTGACGCGCAAAATCTGCTGTGCGTCGGCGCGCGGACGGGTGAACGCGGCCTGCTTGGTATCGATCGAGACGTAATACCAATCCTTGCGGCCCCAGTCGGAAACGAAGGTCGGGCGGCCGAGCGCCTTTTCCACCGACTGCTGGTTATCGATGCCCGGCTGAACGGCATCGACCAGCGCCGTATCGAGCAGATAGCCACGGTGATCCTTGATCGAGGCGCAGCCCGAGAGCGTCGCCACGGCCAGAACCGCCGCCAGACCTGCCCTCTTGAACCCGAAATGCTGCATTCTATCGCTCCGATCGGCGCCATTGCCTTGGCGCGGTTGGCAACTATATCGGCGCCTGCCTTAAAGGCCCGAACGCCGCTGCGCAATGGCGCTTGGCGGCAAATGTACCAGAGTGTGTTTCAGCCAGGCGGAAACAGGGCATCACCGGGCCGCTTCCGCGGCCCGGTGATGCTTCCACTCAGGTGGAACACACACTAAGGCTCCCGATTGAATTCCCGGTGAACGAAAGGACTGCCAACGTGATCTCCCTGCTGAAGCGCCTGCTGCGCCCCAAGGGTGACGACCTTTCGTCCTATCGCCCGCTGTGGCACCGCGTGGTGGAGCTTTCGCGCGATCCGGCGTGGTACGCCGAGGACGGCGTTGCCGACACCGTGGCCGGCCGTTTCGATGCGATCACGCTGGTCCTGTCCACGCTGCTCCTGCGCATGGAAGGCGAGCCTGCGCTGGTCGAACCTTCCGTGCGGCTGACCGAGCTGTTCGTTGACGACATGGACGGCCAGCTACGCCAGTCGGGCGTCGGCGACGTGGTGGTCGGCAAGCGCATGGGCAAGCTGATGAGCGCGCTGGGCGGCCGGCTCGGTGCCTACCGCGATGCCTTTGCCAGCCCGGACAATGCCTTGCTGGAAGAGGCGATTGCCCGCAATGTCACGCTGAACGAAGGCGCCAGCCCCGCCAGCGCGGCGCAGCGCCTGCGCCAGTTTCACGAGGCTCTCGTCGCCAAAAATGCCGAGGCCATTCTTGCCGGAGACATCGCGCTATGAGCGAATTCACCCGCATGATCGATCCGCGCCACATCACCGCCGCACCGGTTTCGCTGGTTGCCAGCCCGGACGAGTGCAAGGCGCTCGCCGCGCGGTTCGGAATCGTCGCGGTCCACAGCCTTGAGGCCGAGGTTTCGCTGGAACAGGATGGACCGGCGGTCAGCGCCACGGGCCGCCTGAAGGCTTCCATCGTGCAAAGCTGCGCCGTATCGGGCGAAGACCTGCCGGTCGCCGTGGACGAGCCGATCGCCCTGCGCTTCGTGCCGGACAGCGGCCAGCACAATCCCGACGAGGAAGTGGAACTGGACGAGGACGAGCTGGACGAGATCGCCTATTCCGGCAGCCAGTTCGATCTGGGTGAGGAAGTGGCGCAGAGCCTAGCGCTGGCCATCGATCCCTACCTCACCGGGCCGAACGCCGAAGAGGCACGGCGCAAGGCAGGAATCGTCGATGAAAGCGCCAGCGGGCCGTTCGCCGCGCTGGCGGCCTTGAAAAAGGGAAGCTGAAGGGCCGGCAACCGGCCCGGGGCCAGCGTCCGATCAGAACGGGATATCGTCATCCAGATCGTCGGCGAAGCTGCTGCCGCCCGAGGAGCCGCCGCCGCCCTGGTTCCAGCCGCCGCCTGACGCGCCGCCGCCGCTGCTGCCGCCCGAACGCTGGCCGCCGCCCCAGTCGCCACCGCCGGAACGCTGCCCACCGCCGCCGCCACCGCTGCCGGGGGCGCCGTCAAGCATGGTCAGCACGCCGTTCATGCCCACCGAAATCTCGGTGGTATAGCGGTCATTGCCGTTCTGATCCTGCCACTTGCGGGTGCGAAGCTGGCCTTCGACGTAAACCTTGCTGCCCTTGCGCAGATAGTTTTCCGCCACTCGCACCAGACCATCGGACTGCAGGACAACCGAATGCCATTCGGTCCGTTCCTTCTTTTCGCCCGTGTTCTTGTCCTTCCAGCTTTCGCTGGTGGCGATCCGCAGGTTGGCGATCCGGCCGCCGTTCTGGAACGACTTAACTTCCGGGTCTGCCCCCAGATTGCCGACCAGAATGACCTTGTTGACACTGCCTGCCATGAAACCGTCTCTCCGCTAAAATCCGAGCGCGATGGCGCTCCAGTAGGTGATTCCCGCGAAGATGTAGGCCAAGCCGAACAGGTACAGCAACATGAAGACGGGCCATTTCCACCCGTTTGTTTCGCGCCGGGTGACGGCGATCGTGCTCATGCATTGCGGCGCGAAGACGAACCAGGCGAGGAAGGCGAGCGCGGGCGGCAGGCTCCAGCGGCTGGCGATCTGGCCTTCGAGCGCGGCCTGAGTGCGGTCATCATCGCCCGAATCGACAGCATAGGTTGTCGCCAGCGAACTGACCGCCACTTCGCGCGCGGCCATCGCAGGAATGAGCGAGAGGGCAATGTCGCGGTTGAAGCCGATGGGTTCCACCACCACGGCAAGGCCATTGGCGATCTTGCCGCCCAACGAGGCGTCGACCTGGCTTTCCCCCTCGCCCGCGCGCGGGAAGTTGAGCAGCAGCCACAGCACGACCGTGACCATGAAGATGATCGTGCCGGCGCGGCGAAGGAAGATCCAGCTGCGCTGCCACAGGCCGATGAGCAGGTCTTTCAGCCGAGGCATCTGGTACTTCGGCAGCTCCATGATGAAGCCGCTGGCGCTGCCCTTGGTCACGGAACGGCGCAGGACCAGCGCCAACACCAGCGCGCTGACAATGCCGAACGCATAGAGGCCGAACAGCACCAGCCCTTGCAGCCCGACCGGGCCGAACACGGCGCGCTGCGGGATCACGGCGCTGATCACCACGGCATAGACTGGCAGCCGCGCCGAACAGGTCATCAGCGGGGCGACGAGGATCGTCGTCAGCCGGTCCTTGGGATCGGCGATGGAGCGTGTCGCCATGATGCCGGGAATGGCGCAGGCGAAGCTCGACAGCAGGGGAATGAAGCTGCGCCCCGACAGGCCGACAGAGGCCATCATCCGGTCCATCAGGAAGGCCGCGCGGGCCATATATCCCGAGGCCTCCATCGCCAGGATGAAGAAGAACAGAATGATGATCTGCGGCAGGAAGACCACCACTGCGCCGACACCCGCGATCACACCATCGGTAATCAGATTGCGCAGCAAAGAGGGCGGCATCGTCGCGCGCACCCAATCGCCCAGCGCGGCGGCGCCGGCGTCAAGGCCATCGGCAAAGGGCGCAGCGCCGGCGAAGACCGCCTGGAACACCAGGAACAGCAGGCCGAACAGCACCAGCGGCCCCAGCCAGGGATGAAGCAGAAGCCGATCCAGCTTGGCATGGATGCGATGGCGCGCGCTTTCCGAAACGATGGCGCTTTCGGCCATGGCATGGGCGGTGACGCGGCGTTCGGTCTGCGAGATGTGGGCGGCCTGCGGGCGCGGATCGCGCGGCGGCGCGCTGCCGATGGCCTGCGCCAGTTCGGTCAGCCCGCGTCGGCGCACGGCCACGGTGCCGATCACCGGCACGCCCAGCCCCGCCGCCAGTGCCGCCGGATCGATCACCAGCCCGTCGCGCTCGGCCAGATCGATCATGTTGAGTGCCACCACCGTCGGCTTGCCCAGATCGATGACTTCCTGCGCAAAGACGAGATGCTGTTCGAGGTTCGAGGCATCGAGCACCACGACGAGAACATCGGGCGCCTCTTCGCCGGGCAGTTCACCCAGAATGACCTTGCGCGTCACCTCTTCATCGGGGCTGGTCGCATCCAGGCCGTAGGAGCCGGGCAGATCGACGAGTTCCACCGCCTCGCCACCCGGCAGCACCAGACGGCCCGCCTTGCGTTCCACGGTGACGCCCGGATAGTTGGCGATCTTCTGGCGCGCGCCGGTCAGCGCGTTGAACAGGGCGCTTTTGCCCGCGTTGGGGTTGCCAACCAGAGCCGCCTTGCGCAGTCCGCTCATCCGCCGGCCGCTTCCACCTGCATGGCGCGCGCATGGTTGCGGCGCAGGGCCACGGTCATCCGGCCGACGGTGATCGCCAGCGGATCGGAGCCGGCGAAAACGCCGCGATGGGCAATCGAAACCCTGGCCCCCGTATCGATCCCCAGCGCGCGCAGGCGCTTGCCCTCATCCGGGGCCAGCGCGGGCCAGTCCACCGCGACAATGCGGGCGGTCTGCCCAAGGGGAAGGCGATCAAGTGTCATGTGCTGATTCAGCGCTTGCATGGACGAAGGCTAATTGCAAGTCGTTCGCAATAGATTGACCTGCATCAAATCGCCGCTGCGGCCCGTCGCGCTTTGCGAAGGAAGCGCCCGTCAGCGTGACGGATAGCGCAGCCGGCCGAGGAAACGCGCCGGGCTGAAATGCATGTCGCTGTTGGCAAGAAGCCGGGCCTTGGCCCTTTCGAACTTCATCACGCCTTCGATCCGCCGATCGAGAAAGGCGCGGGTTTCCGCGAAATCCTCGCTGGTATCGTTGGCAAAGACGGTGAGCGTCGCAGCGTAGATGCCGCCCAGCGTCATACGCTTGGTATAATGGTTGTAATCGGTGGCCGTATCGCCGGCGAGCCGCCACATCGCATCGGCGCTGCGCCAGCCGAGCTGCGCGGCGCGCGCCACGTTCTGCGGCATGGCGAGGATCGACAAGGCGCGGCGCAGCGATTCGCGGCTATCCGTCACGTGATCGAGCCGGAACTGCACGAGCCGGCGGATGCGTTCGCGGATCGGCAGGTTGCCGATCTGCTGCGCGGGCAGCGCCTCTGCCATGGCGGCGTCCACGCTTTGCGTCCACGCATCGATCATGTCCATCGCGCCGCCGGGAAAGGCGATCCGCGCCAGATCGGGATCGACGCCGCATTCCTGCGCGGCCATGGCCACGGCAGCCTGGCTCCAGCCATCGAAAGCGGCGGCGCGGGCAATGGCGGGCGCGAGCAGCGCGCGCGCCTCGGCCAGAGTCAGATCAGCGGGGTTCACGGCGTCCGGCATGGGTCAGAGCGAAGGTCCGTAGGTCTTGGCCTTTTTCGCCTTGGCAGAGGCGGCCGCCGCCTCGATCTCGTTGCCCATGACCGTGCCCTTCATCGACAAGCGCGCATAGTCGACCGCGCTGCGGCCGGAATTGTCGGCCTTGTTGGGATCGGCACCGGCGGCGATCAGCGCCCGGCTGAGTTCAAGGTTCTTCTGGTGCACGGCGGAAATCAGCGCGGTTTCGCCCGCCGGACCGGGATCGTTGATCCGCGCGCCCTTGGCGATCAGTTCCAGCGCGCCATCGGTGAAAGCCGTGTTCACGGCCAGCCACAGCGGCGTGTTGCCCGCGTTGTTGCGAATGTTCACATCGGCCTGGTTGTCGATCAGGTAGCGCATCCAGGGCAGGTCGCGCCGCTTGATGACGATGTGCAGCGCGGAATCGCCGGTGGTGATATCGCGCGCGTTGACGATGATCGTTCCCGGCGTGCTTTTCGATCCGGACGAGCTGAGCATGGTCTTCACCGTTTCCAGTTCACGCTTGCGCACCGCTTCAAGGAACTTGTGCCCTTGCGACACCTGCGCATGAACCGTTCCGGAAACCAGCATCGCCGCAGCCAGTGCCATCACCAGCCCGATCACCCTGTTGCGCACCAATTTCATCTCCTGCCGGTCAAAAGCCCACGCACGTGTCTTGCGTGAGGCGCTTTAGCAGAGCATGAACCGCCGCGCCATGCGCAACACAACCACGAAAACGCTGTTCATCGCCCTTGCCGCCACCAGCCTGCTTGCGGCCTGTTCTTCCGGCGGGTCCAAGGCCAACCAGCCGCCGCTCGATCAGGCACCGCTGGCCACGGCGCGGATTGGCGCCGATTTCACCCTGACGGACGGCACCGGCAAGAAAGTGAAATGGTCCGATTTTCAGGGTAAATGGCGGGTGGTCTATTTCGGCTACACATTCTGCCCGGATGCCTGCCCGATGGACATGACCGTGCTGTCGCAGGGTCTGCAGGCCTATGCCAAGGACGAACCGGAACTGGCGGCAAAGATCCAGCCGATCTTCATCACCATCGATCCGGAGCGCGATACGCCGCAGCGGGTCGGTGAATTCGCCGCCGCCTTCAAGCCGGCCGTTATCGGGCTGACCGGCACCCGCGCCGAAATCGACGCGGCCGCGAAAGCCTTTGCCGTCTATTACGCCCGGGGCGAAAACCTGCCGGGCGGCTATCTGATGGATCACAGCCGCGGCGCGAACCTGTTCGACCCTTCGGGCAAGCCCATTGCCATCCTGCCGATCGACAAGGGCTTGAAGAATGGCCCGGCGGCCGTCGCCACGGAACTCAAGCTGTGGGTGCGCTAAGGCCGGACATTGCCGAACTGCCCATCGATTCGCTGACGCGCGAGGAATGGGAAGCCTTGTGCGATGGCTGCGGCCAGTGCTGCCGCCACAAGGTGGAAGACGAGGATTCGGGCCGCGTATGGCCGACCAACGTGGGCTGCCGCCTGCTCGATCTGAAAACGGCGCAATGCCAGGACTATCGCAATCGGCTGAAATACGTGCCGGACTGTGTGCAGCTGACTCCGGTGCTGGCGGGCAGCCTGCCCTGGCTTCCGGCGACCTGCGCCTACCGCCTGCGCGCCGAGGGCAAGCCGCTGCCCGCATGGCATTACCTTATCAGCGGTGATCGCGAGGCGGTTCACCGCGCCGGCATCGGCGTGCGCGGCAAGCTGCTGCACGAGGATTTTGCCGGCCCGATCGAAAACCACATCGTCTGGGACGAGGCCTATAATGGCTAGGACGGGCCATGCTTGACTGGCTGCGCCGCGATCCCATGCAGGACCCGACGATCGAGGTCGCCGGCCGGCTTCTGCCCGTGCAGGTGCGGCGCAATCCGCGCGCCCGGCGGCTGACGCTGCGTCTCGCGCCCGATGGCACGGCGGTGCAGGTGACGATCCCGCGCTGGACGCCGACCAAGGAGGCGCTTGCCTTTGCCCGCAGCGGCGCGCCCTGGCTGGAACGCCAGCTGGAAAAGGTCGTTCCGGCGCGCAGTCTGAGCGATGGCAGCGTCATTCCCTTTCGCGGGCTTCCGCACGCCATCCGGCACGATCCGGCCAGGCCGCGCCGCATCGTGCTGGACGAAGGGGCGATCCGGCTGGGCGGGCCGGCGGAAAGCCTGTCGTCCCGTCTGGAACGCTGGATGCGGGCCGAAGCCCAGGCCAAGCTGACCGACGATCTGGCCTATTACTGCGCGCGGGCGGCAAAATCGGTGCCGGGCCTCAGCCTGTCGAGCGCGCAGCGCCGTTGGGGCAGCTGTTCCACCACCGGCATCATCCGCATCAACTGGCGGCTGATCATGGCGCCCGATGCCGTCCGCCGCTCGGTCGTGGCGCACGAAGTGGCGCATCTGACGCATTTCGATCATTCGCCGGAATTCCACGCGGCCCTGCGCGCCCTGTTCGAAGACGATATTAGCTGGGCCGATCGCTGGCTGAAGCGCGAAGGCCGATCGCTTTACGCCCATTTCGGCTGACGGGCTGGTTTTCACCGCCGACATTGCCTAGATTGGCACAATGCTGGTCCGCCGTTCCTATATGAAGCACATCAATCCGCGCGGCGCCGTCGCGGATTTCCGCGAGGTTTTTCGCCAGGCGGGCAAGAACCGGTGGAAGATCATGCTGGCCGCCATGGCGATTACCGGAACGCTGTTCTGGGCGTTGACCAAGGATTCATGGCGCATTCCCCCGGCCAAGCCCGAAGTGCTCTACATCAATTCGTTCCCCATGGACCGCACGCCCGAGGAAACCGCCGCCTTCGTCAAGAAGAACCAGACGATCAAGGATCAGCAGGAAGCCCAGCGCAAGGCCGTGGAAGAGGAAGGCAAGAAGATCTACCGCACGCTCGGCCGCCTCTCTGGCATGGACGTCGAAAAGATCGAGCGTGAGGCCAAGGCCGCCGAAGCCGCAGAGGCCGCCCGAAAGCAGCAGGCGCCGGTTGGCCAACGCTGATCGGGCGTTCGAGGACCGCCGCTGGCTCGACGCGGCCGCTCGCCTTTCGGAACGCGGCGTGCCCAAGTCTTACCCCAACCCGTCGGTCGGCGCGATCGTGGTGCGCGATGGCGTTGTTGTCGCGCGCGGCTGGACCCAGTCCGGCGGTCGCCCCCACGCCGAGGCGGTCGCGCTCGAGGCTGCGGGCGACGCGGCACGGGGCGGAACGCTTTACGTAACACTGGAGCCTTGCGCCCACGTCAGCACGCGCGGGCCGTCCTGCGCCGATCTGGTCGCGGCATCGGGCCTGTCGCGCGTGGTGATCGGTTGCGGCGACCCCGATCCGCGCACCGCCGGCAAAGGCATCGACCGCATCCGCCATGCCGGAATTGCCGTGGACCAAATCGAATCACCAGCCTGCGAGGCGAGCCTTGCCGGCTACCTCACAGCAAAGCGCAATCGTCGCTGCCATGTCACGCTGAAGGTGGCCCTGTCGCAGGACGGCGCCCTCGCCCGCCCGGCAAGCGAGAGCCAGTGGATCACGGGAGAGGCATCGCGCCGCCATGTCCATGCCATCCGGGCGCGTATGGATGCCATCCTGGTGGGGTCTGGCACCTATCTCAGCGACAATCCCCGGCTCGACGTGCGCCTGCCCGGCATCGAGGATCGCAGCCCGAGCCGCTGGATCCTGACGCGCGACGCAGCCAGCGTTCCGCCCGGCTGGAACCAGGCCACCAGCCCGGAGGCGGCGTGCGGGGAAATTCCGGCGCTGTACCTCATGGTCGAAGGCGGGGCGCAAACCGCACGGGCCTTCCTTGCCGCCGGTCTGGTCGACCGCCTGATGATCTACCGCGCGCCATTCACCGTCGAAGGCGCGGTTCCCCGGCTTGGGGAGCTGACCAGCGCCGCGCTCGACGGATCGCCTGGGTGGCGCAAGACCGCATCGCGCCCGCTTGGCAGCGACACGCTCGACGTCTACGAGGCTGTCCCATGTTCACCGGCATAGTCACCGCGATCGGCACGATCCGCGAAACCAGCGGCGCAGGCGATCTGCGCGCCATCATCACCTGCCCGTTCGATCCGGCACAGATCGCCATCGGCGCGTCGATTGCCTGTTCGGGCACCTGCCTGACCGTCGTTGAACGGGGCGGCACGGCGGGGGACGCCTGGTTCGCGGTCGACATTTCGGGCGAAACGGTTTCGCGCACGGTCCCCGGCCGCTGGACGCAAGGCACCGCGCTGAACCTTGAGCCGGCGCTCAAGCTGGGCGATGAACTGGGCGGCCATATCGTTACCGGCCATGTCGATGGTGTTGGCGAAGTTGTCGGAATTTGCCCGGCTGGCGATTCGCGCAAGATCGGCATTGCCGCCCCAGCCGAACTGGCACCCTACCTCGCGCCCAAGGGCTCGATCACGGTCGATGGCGTTTCGCTGACGGTGAACGAGGTGGCCGATCAGGCCGATGGCACCTGCCATTTCAACCTCAACATCATCCCGCACACCGGTGAGGTCACGACGCTGGGCCAGTTGCAGCCGGGCAGCAAGGTGAACCTGGAAATCGATGTACTGGCGCGTTACCTGAAGCGGATGCAGTCGCTGCGCGGCTGAAAGGTCGCGACCCTAAGCGATGATCATACCGGCACGGCAATCTGCTTGCCGCCAAACACCGATTGCCAGCCTTCGATCTCGTCCGTCACCACATTGTCAATCGCGCGGGCGAGTTCGGCAACGCGCAGATAATCGAGCCGTTCTGGCGCGGCCTGCAACAGAACCCAGATGCGCTGGTCGAGCTCGCCAAAGCGCTCCTCGGCGCGGCGCGAAATCCCGGCGAAGCGTTCGAAATCGCCAAAATAGCGCATGCCGGCAATGGCGGCGCCGATGGTCGGGCACATGACGCCAAGGAAGGTGAACACCGAAGCCGATCCGGCCGACCAAGAGAGCGGTAACAGGCCCGAAAGCCCTGCCGCCTTGAGCGCCAGCCAGGTCGCCACCAGCAGCACCGCCGCAATGAACAGCCAAGCCGACAGCCGATCGAGCCGGTGATGGACCGTGTGCAGCATCTTCGCCTTGGCCTGGTGATAATGCATCTGCGGCTGGACGAGATCGCTGCGCAGCGCCTGCAAGCCCGTGCGCAGGCCGTCGCGACCCAGCCGGATGCGCGGAAGGCCGGTTTCGCGCAGGCCATGGCGCGCGTAGTATTCGGGCCAGCTGGTATCGCCGCCATGCGGCCACAGCCCGGCGGGCCGCGCCACGCCAAGCGCCTGCAGCAGCGGGGCATGGCGGAAGTATTCGGCGACACGCCGCGTTTCGAACCAGCGCCGATGCCAGTTCTTGCGGCGCCCCTGCCAGATGATCAGCAAGATCAGCGACAGGGCAAGAAATTCGCCCAGCGCGAAATACACCTTCACGCCTTCCAGATGCAGCGGCTGGTACAGGAGCCCCACCCCGACGGCGAGCGCGGACAGGATGAAATTGCCCATCATGCCGCTGCGATAGAAATCCGAAAGTCGGGCCGAGATACCTTCAGCCCAGGCAAAGCGGTGCAAGGTTCCGCGTTCCACATTGGCGACGAAGGCCGTGTCGGCACCAGCGATGGCGCCAACCGCCTGCATCACTGGCGCGCAACGGCCTGACGCCACGCCTTCCGGTGTTTCGTAGTGCCGGGTGAGCGACCGCAGCGGGTTGCCCTCGCCGCCGAACAGCGCCTCGATCCGGCGATAGAGCGTCCACAGCCGGTGGCTGCGCGGGTGCCAGGCTTCGCCGCCCAACGCCTCTGCGCCGCGCACAAGGGCGCCGCCCTCGCCCGGGCGCAGCGCGCGGTGAACCAGCCGTTCGAGATCAGCGGCAGCGCCCGGCCGCGGCAGCAGCAGGTCTTCCACCGTGTGCAGAACCCGCCAGTGCTGCGGCTGGGCCGGATCGATCCAGATCACCGGCGTGCGCGCATGGAGCGCGGCGACGATGGTGTGGCCCGTGCCGCCGGGGAGGTTGTGCGAAACGCCGTCCCATACCGCCAGCAGCAGATCGGACTGTTCGATCATGATGCGCCCGGCCGCTTCGGCGCGCACCGAACATTCGCCATGCCAGGCCTGCGCCTTGGCGTAGTCGGCCGGATCCGCCATGTGCGAAAGGAAGGTCGCGGTCAGCGCCTCGTCCTGATCGACCAGTTCGAACAGCTGAGCCGAGCGGTAGGCCTCCGCAATCGCCGCGCCAAGCGCTGCCGTTTCGCTATCGGTCGGAGTGCTTCCCGCCAGCAAGGCCCTGGCATCGTCCAGCGTTGCCGGAAAGGCGTTGACCGCAAGGTTGAGCTGCTGGCCGAACGGCAGGGGTGCAACCACCTGCCAGCCGCGCTCCACGGCACTGCGCGCGGCGAGCTGGTCAACACCGGTGGCGAGCAGGCTGTGAAGCCGGGTCGGGGCGATCGTGCCGAGAGTTTGCGCATGGCGGCGCACGCTCTCCTCGATCTGCGTCAACAGTGCGTTCAGCGCCTGTTCGACCGCCTCCCGATTGGCGCTGTAGGCCGCGTTGTTTACCCGGTGGCCGGTAATCCCAAGGCACAGGCGGGGCGTTGGCGGGGGCGGCGCTTGCGTCATTGGATCCAAGCCTATTGCGCCAAGGGGCCCTTGGCAAAACTTTCCCGCGTGATCGCATAGATCACGTGGACCGCTTCGCTGCCGGCCATCTCGTAAGTCTCAAGCGCATCGGTCAGTTCGCCGCCGATCTTTTCCATTGCCCGGCGCGAACGCAAGTTGGACTTGCCGACGCGGAACACCACGCGATCGACGAAGCGCAGCGCATGGCCGATCATCAGCCGCTTGAGTTCCGGATTATAGCGGCCGCCCCAATGGCTGCGGGCAAGGAAGGTCCAGCCGATCTCCACCGAGCCGCCATCGGCTGGTTCGTAACCCTGCCAGCGCGACGAGCCGACAATCGCGCCGGACGCCTTGTCGATCACGGCAACGGCGCCGCCGCCGTCCAGCGCGTTGCCGAAGAATTCGCGGAACACCGGTTCCTGCCAGCGATCGTGCGCCGGGTGGAGCGCCCAGATTTCCGGATCGGAGGCGACCGAAAACAGCGCGGACCAGTCGTCCGCAACCAGCGGCCTGAGCAGCAGCCGTTCCCCTTCGAGGAGCGGCTGCCGGTCCATCAGGCCGAAACGTCCGCCACGGCGGCGATGAAGTGATCGATGTTGTTCATCGTCAGCCCGGCAACGTTGATGCGGCCCGAACCGGCCATATAGACGCCGTGCTTTTCGCGCATGGCCAGCACCTGCTCACCGTTCAGCGGCACTATCGAGAACAGGCCGTTCTGCGCGCCCATCGGGGTGAAATCGACACCGCCTTGCTTGCCGGCCGCGCCAAGCTTGCCGCGGACCTGCAGCATGCGTTCGCGCATCTGGTCCAGTTCGTCGAGCCAGGTCTGCGTCAGCGCTTCGTCTTCCAGGATCAGGCGAACCGCAGCGGCGCCGTGATCGGGCGGCATCGACCAGGCGGCGCGCGCCAGCGAGTGACCGTTGGACAGCGCCGCACCGACATGGGCAACGTCCTGCATCATGACGTAGACCGCACCGACGCGGTCGCGATAGAGCCCGAAATTCTTGTCGCACGAATAGGCGATCAGCGCTTCGGGCACTTCGGCAAGAACGCGGCGCAGACCGTATGCGTCCTCTTCCATGCCGTGGCCCAGACCCTGATAGGCAAGGTCGATCAGCGGCAGAATGCCAGCGTCCTTGATGGCGAGCGCGATGCGATCCCAGTCGGCGTTCGAATAGTCGATGCCGGTGGGGTTGTGGCAGCAGCCGTGCAGCAGGATCGCGTCCTCGGCCGCTGCGCCGGCGATGGCGCCCAGCACGGCGTCCATGTCCGCCACGCCGCTTGCCGTGTTGTGCGTGAAGGTCTTCAGTTCAAGGCCAAGATCGGCAACGATCTGCGCGTGGTTCGGCCAGCTGGGCGTTCCCATCCAGATGCGCTTGACGCCGGCCTTCTTGGCGAGCGCCAGGGCAAGTCGAACGGCGCCGGTGCCGCCCGGGGTCTGCATGCCGTCGATCCGGCCGCCCATGGTCGGGTCATCCTTGCCGAACACCCAGGGCATCAGCGCGTGGACGAAGCCCATATCGCCTTCGGGGCCGAGGTAGGCCTTGGAATCCTGCGTCTCCAGCAGCTTCTTTTCCGCCGCCTTGATCGCGCCAAACACCGGGGTTGCCCCCTGGCCGGTGCGGTACACGCCGACACCAAGGTCGACCTTGTCCGCGCGCGGATCTTCGTTGTGGAGCTTGATAAGCGCAAGAAGCGCATCGGCGGGCTGTTGCTGAAGATTGTGAAGCATGACGCGCGCGCCCTTAGCCCTCCCCTTGCCGTAGGGGAAGCGCAAATCCGCCCCGGCGGTTGCCGCACTATCGCGATTGGGCCACATTTCGGGAAATGGCCCCTTTGTGGAGTGGATGACGAATGCGACGTCTTACGGGCATTTCCCTGGCAATTCTGGCGCTGACCTGCCCGGTTTCGATTCTTGCCGAGGATGTCGCAGCTACACCCGCCGTCGCCGAATCGCAGCGGGAAAGCCGCTTCATCATCGTCGATGGCGGCCGCAACCTGCGCGATGTGGGTGGTTACAAGACCGAAAACGGCAGGCACGTGCGCTGGCAGCGGTTGTTCCGTTCCGGCTCCCCCGGCAACCTGACCGATGCCGGGCGACAGGTTTTCGCGCAGCTTGGCGCCGAAGCGATCATCGACCTGCGATCAACCGCAGAGCGCAAGACCGACCGGGGCGACTGGCTGAAATCGCAGCCGGGCTACTGGACCCGCGACTACGATCTTGGCTTCGGCAACCTGTCGAGCGTCTTTGCCGACCCTTCGAAGGTAACCGGCGAAACCGTGCGCCGGTTCATGGCCGATGGCTATCGCAAGACGATCGACGAACAGGCCCCGGCCTATCGCCGCCTGTTCCTGCAACTGGGCAAGGCCAAGCGCCCGGTGGTGGTGAACTGTACGGCGGGCAAGGACCGGACGGGCGTGGCGACCGCACTGGTGCTGCGCAGCCTTGGCGTGCCCTATGACACGGTGCGGCAGGACTTCCTGCTCAGCAACAACGCACCCGGCATGGACGGCCTGCGCCGCAGCATGGGCGCTCAGGCTGCGGGCAAGGGCAGCACCATGCCGCCTGAGGTCATGACCCTGCTATCGGGCGTGGACGGCAGCTATCTCGACGCCGCCTTTGACGAGATTGACCGCAAGTACGGCTCGCTCGATCAGTACCTGGCGAAAGGGCTCGGCCTGTCCCGCGCCGATATCAAGGCTGTCCGGCGCAACATGGTCAAATAGCGGCGCGGCTATTTTGTCGGCGACGCCACTGGCTTGACAAATTCGGCCAGCATCGCCTTGCGCAGCTCATCCGCCGTACCCTTGTCGGTCAATGCGATGTGATCGGCCATGGTGTTGATGACAGCCAGTTCGATCGCGCGGTCATCCTCCGGCGCGGAATAGTTGAACCATTTGGCCTCGATCTGGGCCTTCTTGGCGTTCATCGCCGTCAGCTTCCGTCCCGTGGGCGAACTCAAGAAGCGCAGGATCGCCGCTGATTCATCTGGTGTAATGGTGACACGAGTTGCCGCCGATTTGTACTCCGCCCGCACGGCGCTGTCGGTGATGTCCTTTTCCGCGATGATGTCTTTCACCATCCCGTCGAACTTCACCTCCTGCATGGTCCGCTGAACGAAGGAGCGGAACGCTGGCGCGCTCATTTCGGCCTTGGCAATCCGCGCCTCCTCGATGCTGAGGTTGGCGCAATAGAGTTGCGACATTTCCGCGCGATAGGGCACGACATACTTGTTCGCAGCTTCGATGACGATCGGCCGCATGGCGGCAACAAGTTTTGGCTTGAGGCCCGGATAGGTAACGTTGAGATCACCGATCGAGCCGTCCCCCGGCTTCATCGAGGCTTCGAAAGTGGCCAAGAAGGAATTGACCTGCGTCGCAATCTGCGAGCTATCGACGACGGTTTCCGCCAGGGCATCGCAGGCGGCGGCGTGTTCGCTCGACACCGCAGGCGTGGATTGCGCCAACGCTGCGCCTGACACCCCGGGACCACCGACCAGCAAAAGCGCCGGCAGCACGGCCCGTGAAATTCGCGATAATGTCATGACTGCGCGCTCCTTCGTTCCATTCAACGGAGCACAGCAGGGCCTTGATAACAAGCGCTATTCCGCAGCAACTTCCTCGGGCTTGGGCGTGCGGATCGGCCGTTCCTTGATGCGGATGAAATCGCGCTCGAAATTCTTGTGCACCGTGCCGCAAAGCCGGTCCCAGATCGTGGTGTAGCCGCCGAAGTTGGCGACAAAGTACTTGTGATGGTGATCGTGGAAGGTGGCAGTGATGAACCACTTCGACAGCCAGGTCTTGTTCCACCACTTGGGCATGAATTCATAGCCCGAATGGACATAGACGCCCATGATCATGTTGGTCGCCGCGATATACGGCATCGATGCCGCATGCAGCCCGCCGATCAGCGTGAACAGCGTCGCAAAGATGATCGACCAGCCGCCGTTGATGAACGATTCGAGCGGGTGGACCGACAGCGTGGTCAGCACGTTGGGCGAGGTTGAGCGGTGGTGGAGCTTGTGGATCCACTTGTAGTACGGCTCGTTGTGCATCCAGCGGTGCAGCCAGTAGAACCAGGTGTCGAAGGTCAGGAAATAGGCCACGTATTCCAGCGCCAAGACCCACCAGGCGGTCGGTTCGTTGCGGAAGGTAATGTACTGGTTGGCGATCAGCCACTTCTGCAGGTTGCCCAGCACCAGCGCGCCGAAAGCAAGCGTGATGACGGCAATCATCGCTTCAAAGCGGAACTGCTTCCACTTGAACCCGTTGGGCTGGCACTTGCGCGCCTTGAAATAGCCCGTGGCAATGCCAGCCACACCGGCAATCACGAAAGTCGCGATTACCGAAATCTGCAGGATATTCTCGCCGCTCAGGAACTGCTGCATGATGGGACTGCCCATGATTCAAATGTTGAACTAGTTTGCGGGCAGTCCTTGATCGTTTCTCGCGGTCTTGTCCAGAAGCGGCTTGCGCTCATCGCCTAGAGGATGGCCCGGTGGCTCAGAACGGCAGCCACTTCGCCTTCTTCGACATCTTCATGTAGCCGGCGTTGATGCCAAGGCGCAGACCCACGCCTGTCCGCACCGGGATCAGCACGACATCGCCGCGCCGCAGGTAGCTGACATGGAAGCCGCCCACCAGATAGGCCTGGCCCTCGCCCTGACCGAAGCGATGGTAGAGATCGTCGGTGTTGTAGAGGTTGTAGACCAACACAAAGGTGTTGCCGGCATTGGCCCCGGCATCAAGACCGATCGACGGGCCGGTCCAGTACACCGGCTTCTGCCCTTCCACCTTGTGATAGAGCGTGCCCGAGCCATAGCGCAGGCCGACGACCAGCGCGCCGCCGCCTTCGCGCCCGACGATATAGCCGTTTGGTTCGCCCTGCTTCTTGAGAATGTCCTTGATCACACCGGCCAGACCCTTGGCACCTTTGCCGAACACGCCTTCGGCCGCGCCGATCAGGTCGTTTTCCTGATAGGTCCCGGGTTTGGGTGCAGGGTTCTGCGCGGTGCCGGCGGCCGCTTCGGCCGACTGGTATCCGGGGCTCGCCGTCGGATCCTGCTGGGCGACTGGCGCCGGGCTGATCGTCGGCGCGGCGCTGGGCGTTGCGGCCGGTGTCGCCGTCGGCACAACCGTCTGCTGCGACAGGGGGACAAGATCACCGTCGATGGCCTTGTCCGGATCGACGGTCTTAACCTGCGCCCCGGCACCAACCGGTGACACCGCAAGAACCGCCGCGGCAAAAGCTCCGGCAACGTTGAGGCCAAACTTGCGCAAACCCATGATCATTTCCCAAATCCCACCAACGCACCGCCAGCGCTGAAACCTGCGGCGCACGCTTCCTCATTCGATCAGAATCGAAGCCTGCAGGCACGGCAATGAACCGGCGATGAGCCGAGTCGGATTTACGACAGACCGAGTCCCCAACCCGGCGCAAAGGCGGGGCCGAACTTTGCGAAAATCATTCGCCAATCCCCCTTGCCGCCTCCAATCCCCCTCGCTATAGGCCGCGCTTCGCCGCTGCGATCCGGAGACGTGGGTGAGTGGCTGAAACCAACGGTTTGCTAAACCGTCGTACTGGTAAATCCGGTACCGAGGGTTCGA
>JBJTLW010000015.1:0-16545 GCA_046063225.1 Novosphingobium sp.
CTAGATGAACGCCAAGGCTCACGCCTTCGATGTTTGAGATTACGTCGTTTACCCCAAGCACGGCGTCGGCCGCGTGATCGAACTGCTTGAGCAGGAGATCGCCGGGATGCACCTCGAACTCTACGTGCTGCGCTTCGAGAAAGAGCGCATGACGCTGCGTGTGCCCGTCAACAAGGTCGAAGCGATCGGCATGCGCAAGCTGTCGAGCGAAGAAAGGATATTGCATGGTCGCCAAGGCTCTCGCCTTCGATGTCGGTGACTACGTGGTCTACCCCAAGCACGGCGTTGGCCGGGTGGTCGAACTGCAGCGCGAGGAAATCGCCGGGATGCAGCTGGAACTCTATGTCCTGCGCTTCGAGAAGGAGCGGATGACGCTCCGTGTGCCGGTCAACAAGGTCGAGGCGATCGGCATGCGCAAGCTGTCGAGCGACAAGACCCTGCGCGAGGCGCTCGACACGCTCAAGGGCAAGCCCAAGGTCAAGCGCACCATGTGGTCGCGCCGCGCCCAGGAATACGAAGCGAAGATCAACTCGGGCGACCTGGTTTCGATCGCCGAAGTGACGCGCGACCTTTTCCGCGCCGACGACCAGCCGGAACAGTCCTATTCCGAACGCCAGATCTTCGAAGCTGCCTCCTCGCGCCTCGCGCGTGAGCTCGCCGCCATGGAAAAGACGGACGAGCCGGCCGCGCTGCAGAAGATCCTCGCGATCCTCAACGAGCATGCGCCGAAGTATTACGAGACGGCATCGGCCTGAAAAGGCTGACCTCAGCCATCACCGAGAGGGGCCGTTTCCGCAAGGAAGCGGCCCTTTTTCGTGTCCGGTCTTGAACGCATCTCAATACCGTATTATATCAGCAATACACATTCGAGGGAGTTGACCGTGATGCAGTTTGGCAAATTCATCCGCACCATTGCGCCGCTGGCCGCCGTCGCGGCCATGGGCCTCGCTGTTTCCGCCTGTGACGGACACGTCACGATCAATGGCGATGAAGGCAAGAAGCTGTCCGAACTGGACCTGGGCGGCGAAGCGCCGCACAAGCTGGCGCTGTTCGGCCCCGATACGGTCAAGGTCAGCCAGGGCGACAAGCTGGCAATTACCGTCGATGGGGATGCCGCCTCGGCCGATAAGCTTCGGTTCTCGCTGAAGAACGGCACGCTGGCGATCCTGCGCTCGAAAGACTGGAAGGACGGCCCTTCGGTCACGGTCAACGTGACCATGCCCGCCCCCAGCGAAATCGCCCAGATGGGCTCCGGCAAGATCGAGGCCGGCGCGCTCGACAAGGACGCCAAGGTGAATCTGATGGGATCGGGTGACGTCAACGCCAGCGCCATCGCGGGTGATTCGCTGGAGCTGAAGGTTATGGGCTCAGGCACCATGCACGGCGCCGGGACGGTGAAGAAGCTGGACCTCACCGTCATGGGTTCGGGCAGCGCTGACCTTGCCGGCATGAAGACCGAATCGGCGGACATCGACATTCTCGGCTCGGGCAGCGCCGCTTTCGCCTCAGACGGCGAAGTGAAGGCGAAGATCATGGGATCGGGATCGGTCACCGTAAAGGGCCGCGCGAAATGCACGGTCAAGTCGGTCGGCTCGGGCTCGCTGGTCTGCGAAAGCGGTCCGGCGACCAAGATGGACGGCGATGACGAGGCTGAACCGAAGGCCGAACCCTCAAAGTCCTGATCAGGCGGCGGCGCGGCGCAGGCGATCGTTGATTGCCGCGCCGATGCCGCTGTCGGGTACCGGAGCGATGGCGACGCGCGGCTTGGCGCTGTCGGCCGCAAGGTGCAGGCAGGCATAGAGCCGCGCCGCCGCCTGTGCCAGATCGCCCGTTGGAGACAGGCTGACATCGCCGTCAACCGTACCAAAGCCGATATGAAATTCATCCGGCCCGGCGCTTTCGGCACAAAGCCGCACCGGCTTGCCAGGAGCGTAGTGGCTGGCCAACTGGCCCGGCGCCTCGATGGCCTGCGATGACGTCGTGACGTCAAGTGGCGGACCAAGAACGGCGGAAATCTGGGCTTCCGTGATTGGTCCAGGGCGCAGGACGGCCCAGCCAGAGTCGCGCAGCGCAACTATTGTCGATTCGATTCCCTGTTCGCAATCACCGGCATCGAGCACCAGATCGACCGCGTCGCCAAGGCTTGCGGCGACATGGGCCGCGCTCGTCGGACTGACGGCGCCGCTGCGATTGGCCGAGGGTGCCGCGAGCGGGAGCCCGCACGCCTTCAGCACCGCAAGCATCACCGGATGCGCGGGGAAGCGCAGGGCAATCGTCGGCAGGCCCGCGGTGACAGCGGGGGCAATGCCGCTTTCCGCCCGAAGGGGAAGAACCATGGTCAAGGCGCCCGGCCAGAACGTATCGGCAAGTCTGCGCGCGCGATCGTCAAACTGCGCAAGCCCTTCCGCCACTGCCAGCGAAGGAACATGGACGATCAGCGGATTGAAGTCCGGCCGACCCTTGGCGCGGTAGATTCCGGCAACCGCCGATTCGCTATCCGCCCTTGCGGCAAGCCCGTAAACCGTCTCAGTCGGCACCGCGACCAGCTTGCCCTCGCGCAGCAGCGCCGCCGCCGCGGCCAGTGCCGTAGCGTCAAACATGCGCATGTCAGGGCTGCTCTTGCCGCTCATCCTGCTGCGCTATAGGCAAGCCAGCGAACATTCCAAGCAAAAGCCCGAGGCACAGCGATGACCTATACCCCTCCCAGCCAAGAACAGGCCTTCGCGCTGAAGGTCAGCGCCGGCATCGAGGCACTGGCCGCAAGCGAACGCTTCGCCGCCGCGAGCCCCGATATGGTCGAGGCCATTGTCGAGGGGATAGGCCAGTTCGCCGCGGGCGAATTCGCGCCGCTGAACCGGATTGGCGACACGGAAGGGGCGCGGCTTGTCGACGGCAAGGTCCGCCTGCCCGACGGGTTCGCAGAGGCCTACGCCGCCTATGTCGAACAAGGATGGAATGCCGTTTCCGGGCCGGAGCACTTCGGTGGTCAGGGGCTGCCATTCAGCCTTGCGGTTTGCGTGCTCGAGAATCTGGGCACGGCCAACATGGCTTTCTCGCTCCTTCCCATGCTTACGGTTGGTGCGATCGAAGCGATCGAGAAGCATGGAAGCGACGAACAGCGCGCCACCTATCTTGCCAAGCTGGTGAGCGGCCAGTGGCCGGGCACGATGAACCTGACCGAACCGCAGGCCGGTTCGGACGTTGGCGCGCTGCGCACCACGGCAACGCCGATCAGCGAAGGTCCGCACGCAGGCAAGTACAAGATCAAGGGCACCAAGATCTTCATCACCTGGGGCGAGCACGAGCTGGCGGAAAACATCATCCACCTCGTCCTCGCGCGCACGCCGGGCGCTCCGGCGGGATCGCGCGGCATCAGCCTGTTCATCGTCTCGCGGTACCACCTCGACGCCGATGGCAATCCCGGCGCGCTGAACGACGTGAAGGCGGTCAGCCTGGAACACAAGCTGGGCATCCACGCCTCGCCCACCTGCGTGATGAGCTATGGCGACAACGACGAATGCATCGGTGAACTGATCGGGGCCGAGAACGAAGGCCTGAAATGCATGTTCACGATGATGAACTCGGCCCGCATAAACGTTGGCGCGCAAGGGGTGATGGTGGCCGAAGGCGCGTTGCAGAAGGCCACCGCCTATGCCCGCGACCGCGTGCAATCGGCGCGCGCAGGATCGCCGGACAAGTCGCCTGTGCCGATCATCGAGCATCCCGATGTGCGCCGGATGATCCTGCGCATGCGCGCCCTGACCGAAGGCGCGCGCGCCCTGCTCTACTACGCCTGCGGGCAGATTGACCGCGCCGCGCTGGGCGATGAGGCAGCGAAGGCGCGCGGCGACCTTCTGGTGCCGCTCGTCAAGTCTTGGGGGACCGACGCGGGCTGCGAAGTGGCCAGCCTTGGCGTGCAGATCCACGGCGGCATGGGCTTCATCGAGGAAACCGGCGCCGCGCAATATTATCGCGATGCGCGCATCACCCCGATCTATGAAGGCACCAACGGCATTCAGGCGGCCGATCTCGTCACCCGCAAGCTCGGGATGGACAGTGGCGGCGTGCTTGCCGCGCTGATGGCGGATGTGGCCGCCGATGCCGCCGACGAACCGGCCCTTGCCGACCTCGCAAAGAGCTGCGCGGGCATCGGCGAGTGGATGGTGAAGGACGCCTCGCTTGACGATCGCCTGACCGGGTCCGTGCCGTTCCAGACGATGTGCGCGGTGGCCGTGGCCGGCTGGCAATTGCTGCGGCAAGCGCGCGAGGCAGGCCATGCGGGCGGAGCGCTGTCGCGCACCAAGCCCGTGGTGGCACGCTGGTTCATCGACACGATCGTGCAGGAGGCCGCCGGGCTCAAGGCCTCGGCCTGCACCGGATCCGCATCGCTATACGCGCTGGGCGCGGACGATCTGGCGTCATGACGTCAGACCAGGCCAGTGCACTCGAACGGATCGCCGCGGCGCTGGAGGCCCTTGCGCCGACACCGCCTGAACAGGGCGACTGGACCGGCGCACCCGCCTATGTCTGGGATGGCGCCTGTTCGCGTGAGGTTGCCCGTCTGGAGGCTCCCCGGCTCGATCTGCTTCGCGGGATCGATCAGCAGAAGCAGGCTGTCGTCGCCAACGTATCGCGGCATGCTGCCGGCCATGCGGCGCACGACATGCTGCTGTGGGGTTCGCGCGGCATGGGCAAGTCCGCGCTGATCCGCGCGGCCGTTTCTGCGGCGCAGGCCGACCATGCCGGGGCCATCGCGCTCGTCCAGGTTGCGCCGGACGGGCTTTCGGGCTTGCCAGCCCTGTTCGCCCGCCTCGCCGCGCAGGAGCGCCGCTACATCGTCTATATCGACGACCTCGGCTTCGAGGATGGCGACAGCACCGGACCGCGTCAGTTGCGCTCGTGGCTTGAAGGCGGCGTGGAGGCGCGGCCCGCGAATGTGCGTATCGCGGTTACTGCCAACCGGCGTGCCATCGTCGCGCGCCATCTGAGTGAGCAGGACGATCCGATCAATCCGCGCGATGCGGTGGACGACAAGCTGGCACTGGCGGACCGGTTCGGCCTGTCGATCGGCTTTCACAACTGCAGCCAGGACGATTATCTCGCGATCATCGCGGGTTATGCCGAGAACCTTGGCCTGCCGTTTGACGAGGCTGACGCGCTTGAATGGTCCAAGCGCCGCGGTGCCCGATCTGGCCGCGTCGCCTGGCATTATGTCACCGAACTGGCCGGACGCGCGGGGCGCCCGGTCTAGCACGGACTACTTGGTCATTGCCTCCTCGATCTGGCGACGGATCTGCGCCTCGGTCGCCGAATCGATGGCGCGCGACGGCGGCATCCGGGTGCTGACAATCGACTTCGGCTTGGGCAGCGGCGCCGCACCCGGAGAGGTGACGCGCCAGACCATGCCGCCAACATCGTCGGTGACGAGCAGGGCGCCGGTCTTGTCGAAGCCGAGCCACACCGGGCGGCCGCGCGCCTTGTCGCCATCCTTCAGGAAGCCGCCGAGAACGGGTACCGGCTTGCCTTTGGGATTGCCCCATTCGTCAAAGGTGACGAAGACAACGTCATAACCGGACAGCGGCTTGCGGTTCCACGATCCGTGACGCGCCACGAAAGCGCCGGTGTTGAACTGGCTGCCCAGTCGTGCGCCCTCGCCCACAAAGCGCATGCCCAGCGAAGCCGTGTGCGCACCCAGCGCAAATTCAGGCTTGCGGACATATTCGCCAAGATATTCCGGCATGGGATGCTCGACGCGATCGTCCAGGCGGTCCTTCCAGTAGTACCACGGCCAGCCATACTGTGCGCCGATGGGAACGTTGGTGAGATAGTCCGGCACCAGATCGGGGCCGAGCATGTCGCGTTCGTTCACCGTGGTCCAAAGTTCACCCGTGACCGGGTTCCAGTCGAGCCCGTTGGGATTGCGCAGGCCGCCGCCGTACTGGCGCATCCGGCCGGTCGCTATGTCGAGCTCATAGATCGCGGCGCGGCCCTTTTCGACCTCCATGCCCTTTTCGGCAATGTTCGAAGCCGATCCGACAGCGACATAAAGCTTCGCGCCATCGGGGCTCGCGAGCAGGTTGCGCATCCAGTGGTTGCCGGCGGCCGGGAGGTCAGCCAGCTTGCGCGGCGCGCCTTCCAGCGTAGTCGCGCCCGGCTGATAGTCAAACGCGAGCACGGCGTTGTGGTTCGCGACGTAGAGCTTGCCCGCCACCCAGGCCATGCCGGACGGCGAATCGAGGTCCTTTTCGCGCAGTACCGATCGCGTTTCCGACACACCGTCGCCATCGGCGTCGCGCAGCAAAACGATGCGGTTGGGCGAAGGCTGACCGGCGCCGGCCTTTTTCCAGAAATAGCGTTCGATCATGCCGGTAATACCGCCGCCCTTGTCTTCCATGGGCGGGTGATCGGTTTCGGTGACCAGCACGTCACCATTGGGCAGCACCAGCAAGGTGCGCGGGTGGTTGAGGCCCGCGGCAAACCGGTTGACCGCAAGACCAGCGGCTGCCGTCGGCGCCTCGTTGGTGGCCCAGCCGACGGGCTTCGCGATGCCCATGCTGGGCACCGTTTCGGTTTCCGGAACGCCCAGCTGAACCTGTGTCCCTTCGGTAGCGCCCAAAGGCCGGTTCGATGGGTTGCCGTGCGAAAACCACACCCAGAAGCCGCCGAGCACGATGGCGATGACAACAAGGGCGATCAGGATTTTTTTGAGAAAGCGCATGACGATAGAGATAGGCCGCGAACCGGCACCTAGCAACAGCGGCGTTGACAGTAATCGCGCCGCCCCGGACTGCTCCGTTTCGGGACAGCGGGTGAACTATCCGGTCGCAAGCCTTGGTTTTCCGGGCCTTGCAATGGTAAGTTCCAGGTTAACAGGTGGGACTCGGCGTTTCACCGTCCTGTTTCTGAGGGGATTTGCCCATGCGCCTTTGCGCTCTTGCTACGATTGCCGTTTCGGCATTCGCCTTCGCCACGCCCGCCATGGCCCATGAGGGCGGTCCCGATCACGATGCCGCCATGCACCACGGCAACGGCAGCTATCCCGGCCAGTGGCAGCAGCCGCGCTACGATGAAGAAGCCTATGCTCGCCAGCAGGATGAATGGCTGCGCGAATGCCGCCAACGTATCGGCGGACGCCGGGGCGGTGCGACGGGTGCCATCCTGGGCGGCGTGGTCGGCGGCGTTCTCGGCCATGAGGTCGCTGGTCGTCGCGACAAGACCCTGGGCACGGTTGCCGGGGCTGCGGTTGGTGCCGTGGCCGGTGCCGCGATTGAACGCGGCACGCGCGGCCGCCGGGATCGCGACGAGTGCGAAGCCATGCTGGAGAATCACATGGCGAGCTATTCGCGCGGTGGTTACGGACCGGGTTACGCCCCCGCTTACGGCTATGCCATGCCGATGATGATGGTTCCGGTGACCATGGTCGCCATGCCGGCTCCGATGCATCCGAAGAAGGACTGCAAGGAAATCGTCACGACCGAATACGTCACCACGTACGACACGGTGTACCGCAAGGTTCGCGAAGTGCGTTACAAGTCGGTGCCGACCTACAAGCGCGTCCGCATCGTACCGGACAAGCGGGTGCGCATGGTTCCCGACAAGCGCGTCGTTTCCCAATAATCTATTTTTTACAGATAGTTGAGTTGGTCGCAGGGCCTGAGCCAGCGTAACGCCGGTTCAGGCCCGAGCCTTATTGGCCTCAGATACCGCCGCCCGTGAGGCGCTGGCAGACCAGGTCCAGCTGATCCAGAGTACGGTAGCGGATGGTCACCGTGCCCGAGCGCGGATCAGCGTCGGCCTGGATACGCACCGGAAGGCCGAGAAATTCCTCGAGGTGATCCTGAACGGCCGCGATGTCGGCGTTCTCCGCACCCGACGCGCCGCTGCGGGCCCGTCGCGGACCGGAAGTTGCGCCGCGCGACTGTTTGCGGATCAGCTTTTCAACGTCGCGCACCGACATTTGCTTGGCCACCACCGTGGCCGCCAGTTCGCTCGCATTTTCCGCACCGATCAGCGCCCGCGCGTGGCCCATCGACATCTGACCCTGCTCGACCATGTCAAGAACGGCATCGGGCAATTGCAGCAAGCGCTGGAAATTGGCGACGTGGCTGCGTGATTTGTCGACCAGGCGCGCGATCTCGGCCTGGGTCAGGCCTTCCTGTTCGGACAGTCGGTGATAGGCGCGCGCCTCTTCCACTGGATTCAGGTCTTCGCGCTGCAGGTTCTCGATCAGCGCCAAGGCCATCACATCGCGATCGGACAGTTCGCGAACGAGGGCGGGAATTTCATGGAGCTGCGCGCGCTGCGCCGCGCGCCAACGCCGCTCACCCGCAACGAGCTGATAGCGCCCACCAGCCAGCGGCCGCACGATGATCGGCTGGATAACGCCGCGCGCCGCAATCGATTCGGCCAGTTCGCCCAGCGCTGCTTCGTCAAAGTGCCGACGCGGCTGCCCCGGATCGGGCTCGATTGCCGCGATGGGCAGCTGCGCCAGCCCGGTCGTGGCCGAAACTGTCCCCGGCGTCTGCGCCGGCGCGCCACCGCTTGCCAGGGGCTCTTCCCGTCGCGATTCGCCCAAAAGCGCGCCAAGACCGCGGCCAAGGCCCGACATCTTGCGCTTGCCCGCCCCGGCCGCATTGCCCTCGGTTGGCGGATTGACCGAAATCCGGATGACGGAGTCGTCGCTCATGCGGCTTTCCTCTTTTCAGGCAGACGGGCGATAAGTTCGCGGGCCAACGCCATATAGGCGCGGCTGCCGGTGCAATTGTGGTCATAGACCAGCGCCGGCAAACCGTGGCTTGGCGCTTCCGAAAGCCGGACGTTGCGCGGGATCACCGTATCGAACACCAGTTTGCCGAGGCACGAGCGCACGTCATCGCTGACCAGATCGGTCAGGCGGTTGCGGCGATCAAACATGGTGAGCGCAACGCCAAGGATCGACAGATCCGGGTTGAACCGCTGCTGCACCCGCTCAACTGTCTGGAGCAGCTGGCTCAGCCCTTCGAGCGCGAAGAATTCGCACTGCAGCGGCACCAGCAGTGTGTTGGCGGCACCAAGGGCGTTGAGCGTCAGCAGGCCGAGCGATGGCGGACAGTCGATCAGGACGATGTCGTGCCCTGTGTGGCGCGACAGCGCGGCGCGGAGGCGATGGGCACGGTCCTCAACAGCGACGAGCTCCACTTCGGCGCCCGAGAGGTCCACCGTGGCCGGCACGATATCCAAGCCCGGGATGCGCGTTGTGTGGATGCAGTCCGCCACAGCGACTTCGTCGACCAGAACGTCGTAGGACGAGGCGTTCCGGTCAGCCGAGGACAGGCCGATGCCGGTTGAGGCGTTGCCCTGCGGATCCAGATCGATCAGCAGCACTTTCCAGCCAATGGCGGCGAGGGCCGTGGCGATGTTGATGGCGGTAGTGGTCTTGCCTACGCCGCCCTTCTGATTGGCCACTGCGATCGTGATCACGCCGTCTATCCCTTCTTTTTGCCGGTCTTGCCCAGCAATTTGCCGACGATGATGCCGGCATCGGACCCGGTCAACGACTGTTCCACGTGAAACACGTGCTGCCAACCTTTGAGCTCCTGCAATTCCTGCCGTGCGGAACGCCCTTTGGGCAACAACCAAATTGTGTCGGGTGTGGAAAAGCGTGCGGATAGTTTGAGCAATTTGTCGAGCGGCGCAAATGCGCGTGCCGAAATGGTGCGCACGGGTCGCGATTCGACGAGCTCAAGCCGTGCGCCCTCCACCTTCGCGTGCTTGAGGCCGAGTTCATTGATGGCGCGGCTGAGCCAGTCGATTCGCCGTGTCCGCGATTCGACCATGATGACCTCGATCTCAGGCAGAAGGCACGCAATCGCGAGACCCGGGAAGCCCGCCCCCGTACCAAGGTCTAGCCAGGGCCCACATGTTTCACGTGAAACATGGCTCAGCAATTGCGCCGAATCGGCGATGTGCCGCAACCAGACCGCATCAAGACTGGCGGCCGATACGAGATTTTGCTTGCTGTTTTCTTCCACCAAGAGCGACGCCAAACGCTCCAGCCGGTCGAGAGCAGCTCCGTCGACACCGGGCAAACCCGCGACATAGGCCCGCGCCTGGTCTTCGTTCTCGATCATGCCGCCAACCGCCGCGCGTGGACGAGGAGCGCGGCAAGCGCGGCCGGAGTGATGCCGGGAATGCGTCCTGCTGCTGCCAGAGTCGCGGGGCGTGCGCGGGACAGGCGCTCCACCATTTCGCGAGACAGGCCCGGAATCTCGGCATAGGGAAATGCATCCCCCAATGGCAGGGACTCACTGGCACGCAGATCGCGCAGTTCGCCGTCCTGTCGTGCCAGATAGGGCGCATAGGCAGCGTCTTCCGCTACTTCTTCAACCAGGTCGCGGTCGTCCGGAATTGCGCGGTCCAGCCAGGGTTCCAGGCTGGAAAGATCGACCCCGCCAAAACGCAACCACTCCCGCAAGGTCAGCCGGCCTGTGTCCGCGCGAACCGGCAGTCCGGCACGAGCAAGCTCGGCTGCGGTGGCCTGCGCCTCAAGTGCCTCGTCCAATGCCGCCCTCGCCTCTTGCCGCCGCGCAAACCACGCCTGCCGTTCTGGGCCTATTGCGCCAATCGCCAGCGCCAGCGGGGTCAGGCGGGTTGAGGCGTTATTGGCCCGCAAGCGCAAGCGGTATTCGGCACGAGCGGTGAGCATCCGATAGGGCTCGGTCACGCCATGCAGGGTAAGATCGTCGATCATCACCGCCATGTAGCTGTTGGCCCGATCGAGTGGTGCGGGATCGCGGCCAAGCACCGCTGCCGCAGCGTGCATTCCTGCCACCAGTCCTTGGGCCGCTGCCTCTTCGTAGCCGGTGGTGCCGTTGATCTGTCCGGCGCAATAAAGGCCGCCGATGTCGCGCAGTTCAAGGCTGGGCCGCAGGGCGCGGGGGTCGATGTGATCGTATTCCACGGCATAGCCCGCCACCGCCATGTCGACCCTTTCGAGGCCATCCATGGTGCGCAGCATGGCCAGTTGAACATCGGCCGGCAGCGAGGTGCTGATACCGTTGGGATAGACAAGATGGGTGTCGAGACCTTCGGGCTCGAGGAAGACCTGATGGCCATCGCGGTCGGCAAATCGGTGGATCTTGTCTTCGATCGAAGGGCAATAGCGCGGACCTGATGCGCCGATCGCGCCAGTAAACAACGGCGAGCGATGCAGGTTTTCGCGAATGATCGCGTGGCTCGCTTCGTTGGTCCGGGTGATGGCGCAGAACACCTGCGGTAGGGGTCGCCCCTGCCCCATGGCCGACATCGTCCAAGGATCGGCATCAGAATGCTGTTCCTCGAGCCGCGCCCAATCGATGGTGCGGCCATCGAGCCTGGGGGGAGTGCCTGTCTTCAGCCGCGCCATGGGCAGGGCTGCATCGCGCAGCTGGCGCGCCAGAACCTGCGCCGACGCCTCGCCAATGCGCCCACCAACGACGCGCTCTTCGCCGCGGAACAGCGTGCCGCCGAGGAACGTGCCTGTGCACAGGATTGCAGCGCGGCAATCGAGCTTGGACCCGTCGGCAAGTGCCACGCCTGTAACGCGACCGCCCTGCAATCGGAGCGAGGCCGCCTCGCCCGCGATCTGGACGAGATTACCCTGCCGTTGCAGCAAATCCTGAACCGCCGCCTTGAAGCGCACCCGGTCTGCCTGGACACGCGGCCCCTGCACAGCCGATCCCTTGGAGCGATTGAGCATCCGATAATGAATGGCGCCGGCATCGGCAGCGCGGGCGATGATGCCGTCAAACGCATCCACCTCACGCACCAGATGGCCCTTGCCCAGGCCGCCGATTGCCGGATTGCAGCTCATCGCACCAATCTGAGCAAGGTCAAACGAGACAAGGCCGACACGCGCACCCATGCGCGCGGCCACCGCCGCTGCCTCAACTCCGGCGTGCCCGCCGCCAATGACGATGATGTCGAACTGTTGCATGGGAAGCTGCGCGTTTAGCCGCAGCAGGCCTCGCGGTCAAAGGCGCGTGTGTTCCACGTGAAACAGATCACTTGCCGATGCAGAACCGTCCGAACAGAGCGTCGAGCATGTCCTCGGTCGTGGTGCGGCCAAGCAAGGCATCGAACGAAAGGCGGGCCTGACGCAAGCCCTCAGCCGCCAGCAGCGGATCGCGTTCGTGCTGTGCATCCGCGAGACCACGCGTGGCCTGGGTCAGCAAGCGATGCTGCCGCTCGTTCAGCGCCGCCTCTCCCGGACTTGGCATCGCCTTGCGCGCAAGTTCAACAAGGTCACGGCGCAGGTCATCCATGCCCTTACCCGTGACGGCCGATATGCGGTGGCGCGGCGCCTTTTTCGCCAAGGCACCGTCGCGGTCAATCTGCGAGGCAATTTCCCACGCGCCCTGCGGCCCCATGCCTTCCGGTCCGAGCCAGAGAACCAGATCGGCCCTATCGAGCGCCTCCATGGCACGCTCGATCCCGATGGCCTCGATCTCGTCATCAACCGCGTCATGCAAGCCGGCAGTGTCGGCAAACAGGAAGGGCACGCCTTCGATGGCGATGGGCCGTGTCAGCACATCGCGCGTGGTTCCGGCGATAGGCGTGGTAATCGCGGCATCACTTTCAACCAGAGCATTGAAAAGTGTGCTTTTTCCGAGGTTCGGCGGGCCAGCGATCACCACCCGGAACCCTTCGCGCAGGGTTTCCGCGCGCGGGCGGGATAGCCACTGTCCGATTTCACTGCGCAAGCCTTCAACCTCTTGCGGGAATTCGGGCGGCAGCAGGGCAACGTCATCCTCGTCCGAGAAATCGAGCACAGCCTCAAGGCTGGCTGATGCCGTCAGAAGGCGTTCGCGCCATTCGCCCACCAGCTGCGAAAAGGCCCCGCCCGCCATGGCCATGGCGCTACGGCGTTGCAGCTCGGTCTCGGCTGAAAGCAGGTCGGCAAGCCCTTCCGCTTCGGCAAGGTCGATGCGGCCATTGGCAAAGGCGCGCCGCGTGAACTCTCCAGCCTGTGCCGCACGCAGCCCGGGAAGATCCGCCAGCGCCGCTTCCAGTGCGGCAACCACCGCCCGGCCACCGTGCAGGTGGAACTCGGCCAGATCCTCACCGGTCGCCGTGTTCGGACCGGGAAGCCACAGCACCAGTGCGCGGTCGATATCCTCGCCCTCGCCATCGATGAGCCGGGCCATGGTGGCGCGACGCGGCTCGGGCATCGATCCCGTGAGTGAGCGCAGCGCGTTGCCCGATCCGGGCCCACTGACTCGCACAACGGCAATGGCCGCCGGGGGAGCACCGCTGGACAAGGCGAAGATCGTGTCGGTCATCGCCCTTATTCGCCGCTGTCCTTCTTGCCGCCCGACTTGGCTGCCGAGCCCATGCCCGCATCCATGAACTGCTGGAACAGCTTGAGGCCGATCTCACCCATCGGCGCTACCTGCTTGGCCATGGTCTGGAGCTTGTCCAGATCGCCAACGCCCTTCATCGCCTTGGCCACGGCATCGACATAGACGTCGTTGGCCTTGGCAACATCGGGCAGCCCCAGAAAGCGGCGTGCCTCTTCCGGCGTGCAATCAACCTCGACGTGAACCTTCATGGCAAATCTCCGCGCGCCAAAGGGCGCCCTGGCAAATAGATGGGCGGGCGATGCGCTCTTGGCAATGGCCTTGCGCCGCGCCAAAGGGGTGCCAAGCGCCAAATCCGAGGAGATTCACGATGGCCGAACAGGTCCGCATCCCAACTTTCGAAGGCGACAAGAGCTTTCCCGCCTATGTTGCCCGCCCTGCCGGCACGCCGCGCGCCGCGATCATCGTGGTGCAGGAGGTGTTTGGCGTGAACCCCGGCATTCGCAAGAAGGCCGATGACTGGGCCAGCAAGGGTTACCTGGCCGTCGCGCCAGAAGTGTTCTGGCGCCAGGCCGAGGGCATTGACCTGGATTCCGATATTCCCGAGGAATTTCAGCAAGCTATTCGCCACATGATGGCGCATGACTTTGACGCCGGCATCCGCGACATCGAAGCCACGATTCGCTGGATCCGCGGCAAGGAAGGCGTAGCCAAGGTCGGCCTCGTCGGGTTCTGCATGGGCGGCAAGGTTGCCTATCAGGCCGCGACGCGCACCGATGTCGACGCTTCGGTCGGTTATTACGCTGTCGGTGTCGACCAGATGCTGAACGAAGCCCACGCCGTTGCCCGTCCGCTTATGCTGCACGTGCCGACAGCCGATGGCTTTGTGCCGCCGGAAGCGCAGAAGGCCATGCACGACGGCCTTGATGGCAACGCGCATGTGACGATTCACGATTACGAAGGCCTGGACCACGGCTTTGCGGCCGAACATGGCGTGCGCCGCAACGATGTGGCCGCGCAGCTTGCCGATCAGCGGACCGACAAGTTCTTCGCTGCCAACCTTTCCTGACGTCGCAGCCTAGTTGATCCCGAACGAATCGATCGCCTGGAAGATCCGGGCGATCGATTCGCGGTCGTCTTCGGGGATTTCCGGGCGCCACACTTCGAACAGCAGGATCACCCGGCTTTCCGGACCGGTGTTGATCGCTTCGTGCTCGATCGAATCGTCGAACACCAGCGCCTGACCGTCGATCCATTCGCGCCGTTCGTTGCCGACGCGCAGTGAACAGCCCGGCGCAGTCTTCACCGGCACATGGCAAATCAGGCGCGTGTTGAGCATGCCATGATGCGGCGCAATGTGTGCTCCCGGCAGCAGGCGGGACCAGAGTGCATTGGGTGCGCGACCCGGAACCTGCGGCAGGGGCGCGTGACTCAGCGCTTCCATGGTTCGCGGACAGGCGGCGGCGTTATCCGCGATGATGGACCCGTCCTGCCAGAAATAGTGCGCGGACCAGTCCATCCGGCCAAGCAGCGGATTGTTCGGAGCCGGGCGATTGGCCTGCTGCTTCACATAGGGCTCAAACCCCGCCTCTTCACGCGCCTCAAGCTCAGCACGCATCGCAGGCGCCAACGCCAGCATCGGTTCCAGCCAAGGGAAATCGGTAGCGTCGTAGAACCACTTTTGCGGCAGGCCGGGATAATAGAAAACCGACGGTTCCTGCAGGTAGAGCCGTGACTGCCCGGTCAAAAGGTCAATCGCCTCGCGCATGGTCGGCGAAAGCGCATCGCCGACAACCTCGCGCAGGTGCGCGCCATAGTCGCCTTGCGCCGACTGGATGAACTGGCGACCATGCGCCATGAGCGCAGCCAAAGCCGGCGGAACGGCTGTCCCCGCCGCCGCCTGATTCGATGCCGCCTGATAGAAGCTGGATGCGCCGCGCGAATCCCCCTGGCGTTCGCGCAGGTGCCCTTTGACCAGCAGAGCGCCGACATCGCGACTGGCCAGGGCCAACTGCCGGTCGACCGCCGCTTCCGCCGCGTCGAGGTTGTTCAACGCCAGCTCGGCATTGCCAAGCGCCATCCACGGAAATTCCGGATCCGGAACGGCACCGGCGGCATCGCGCAGCAAGGCCGCCGCCCGCGCCGGGTCGCGCGCCTGCAAGGCGGCAAGGCCCTCGGCAATCGCTTGGCGCGGGTCCGAAGGGCCTGCCATCCTGCCAGCCTTATTGATTCATCGTGGCGAAGAAGTCTTCGTTGGTCTTGGAATCCTTCATCTTGTCGAGAAGGAATTCCATCGCATCGACCGTGCCCATCTGCATGAGGATGCGGCGCAGGACCCACATCTTCGACAGCTGATCCTTCGGCACCAGCAGCTCTTCCTTGCGAGTGCCGCTCTTGCCCACGTCGAGTGCCGGGAAGATGCGCTTGTCGGCAACCTTGCGGTCAAGGACGATTTCCGAGTTACCGGTGCCCTTGAATTCCTCGAAGATCACTTCATCCATGCGGCTGCCGGTGTCGATCAGGGCCGTGGCGATGATCGAGAGCGAACCACCTTCCTCGATGTTACGCGCCGCACCGAAGAAGCGCTTGGGACGCTGCAGGGCATTGGCATCGACACCGCCGGTCAGCACCTTGCCCGAGCTGGGCACTACGGTGTTGTAGGCGCGACCCAGACGGGTGATCGAATCGAGCAGGATCACGACATCGCGCTTGTGTTCGACCAGGCGCTTGGCCTTTTCGATCACCATTTCGGCAACCTGCACGTGGCGCGTGGCGGGTTCGTCGAAGGTCGAGGAAATGACCTCGCCCTTTACCGACCGCTGCATGTCGGTAACTTCCTCGGGACGTTCGTCGACCAGCAGGACGAGCAGAAACACTTCCGGGTGATTGTCGGTAATGGCCTTGGCGATGTTCTGCAGCAGCACGGTCTTGCCGGTGCGCGGCGGCGCGACGATCAGCGCGCGCTGGCCCTTGCCCTGCGGGCTGATCAGGTCGATCACCCGGGCTGACTTGTCCTTCACCGTGGGGTCTGACGTATCGAGCACCAGCCGCTGATCGGGATAGAGCGGCGTCAGGTTATCGAAGTTCACCCGGTGGCGAACCGCCTCGGGATCGTCGAAATTGACCTTGGTAAGCTTGGTGATGGCAAAATAGCGCTCACCGTCCTTGGGCGCGCGGATCTCGCCTTCCACGGTGTCACCAGTGCGCAGACCCCATTTGCGGACCTGGT
>JBJTLW010000145.1:0-36344 GCA_046063225.1 Novosphingobium sp.
TCTGCTTGTACCAGCCCTCGACCATTTCGAACCACGCGGCAGGATCGACGATCTGCTGCGGCGGACCGGCAAGGCTGAGGTCGGGCTGGAACTGGACCAGCTTCTCGCTCATCCGCTGCATGACGCTGGCCCATTGGGCAAATTCGGCGGGATCGGCAGTGAGCGGAGAGGCGGAAGGGATTGCTCCTGCGAGGCTGGCGAACTGGCCGAGCATGGCCTGAGTCGCTTCGACCTGCATTTTCAGCATTTCAGCGAAAGGATCGGAGCCTTCGGTCTTGCCGCTATCGTCGCCCATGGTCGCCTCGCCAAGTTATGCTGCGTTGCACAATTAACGGTGCCGCCCGCCAACCGCAATCCCGCATTTGCCTTGGCGGCCATAATGCAGCAAAGCGGCGCTGCGGCAATCCCGCCGCCGTTACGGATTAGTCGAGGTCATGGAAGAAGAGTTCTACCGCATCAAGCGCCTGCCGCCCTACGTCATCGCCGAAGTGAATGACATGCGGGCCGCTGCGCGAGCCGCGGGCAAGGACATCATCGACCTCGGCATGGGCAACCCCGATCTGCCCCCTCCCCAGCACGTGATCGACAAGCTGTGCGAAGTTGCGCAGAAGCCTTCGGCGCATGGCTATTCGGCCTCGTCGGGCATCCCTGGCGTGCGCAAGGCGCAGGCAAATTATTACGCTCGCCGCTTTGGTGTTGAGCTTGATCCGGCGACCGAAGTGGTCATGACCATGGGGTCCAAGGAAGGCCTTGCCAGCCTTGCCACGGCAATCACCGCACCCGGTGACGTGGTGCTGGCACCAAACCCCAGCTATCCGATCCACACCTTCGGCTTCATCATTGCCGGCGCGACGATCCGTTCGGTGCCGACCACGCCCGATGACCGCTATTGGGAATCGCTCGAACGCGCGATGGCCTTCACCGTGCCGCGCCCATCGATCCTGATCGTCAACTATCCGGGCAACCCGACGGCAGAAACGGTCGACCTTGCCTTCTACGAACGGCTTGTCGCCTGGGCGAAGGAGAACAAGGTCTGGATCCTTTCCGACCTTGCGTATTCGGAACTCTATTACGACGGCAACCCAACCGTTTCGATCCTGCAGGTGCCGGGGGCAAAGGACATTGCGGTCGAATTTACCTCGATGTCGAAGACCTTTTCGATGGCTGGCTGGCGCGTGGGCTTTGCCGTGGGCAACCCCAAGCTGATCGCCGCACTGAAGCGGGTGAAGAGCTATCTTGATTACGGCGCCTTCACGCCGATCCAGGCCGCCACCTGCGCCGCGCTCAACGGCCCGCAGGACATCGTCGAAGCCAACCGCGCGCTTTACCAGAAGCGCCGCGACGTGATGGTGGAAAGCTTCGGCCGCGCCGGCTGGGAAATCCCCAGCCCCAAGGCATCGATGTTTGCCTGGGCGCCGCTGCCGCCGGCCCTCAAGGACATGGGCAGTCTGGAGTTTTCCAAGCAATTGCTCACCCACGCCGAAGTCGCCGTGGCACCGGGCGTCGGCTATGGGGAAGAGGGCGAAGGTTTCGTCCGCATCGCCATGGTCGAGAACGAGCAACGCCTTCGCCAGGCCGCGCGCAACATCAAGCGCTACTTGTCCACAATGGGTGTGAATAGCTCGGCCGCCTGAATGGCGAAACATGGTTAATTAGGTTAGGAATCTGCCTGGTCGCAGTTGCGCTTAGGGGATTCCGGATGCCGTCGGATCCTGCCGGACCAGATCGGGTCATGGCCTTGTCGCGAACGCGCGGGAGGGACAGGGTTCGGCTATTCCGCTGGATAGCGCGCGGCGGCCTGCCTTCGGAACTGGACCTGTGTCGCGCCGGTTGGCGGCACGTCGGGCCGGGCGGCGCTCAGGACACTGGCCAAGCCGCCGTGGTAAACCTCTCCAACAGTCTGCACCCTGAATTCTCAAAAGGGCAGAAGGCGGCGACGATCCTGATCGGCTTCGAGGACAGCGACCTGCGCGCGCACCACCTCGCCAACGGCTATGGCGACGCCCTGTCCGCGCGGATCGGTCTTGATGAGCTCGAACAGCGGGCCCGGCGCGTCAGCGATGCGCTGCACAGCCTGCCGAGCGCGCGCCGGCACGGGCCGCTGGTGCTGGACCTGCTGTCCCGCGATGGTCTGGTTGGCGGTCGGCGGCTTGGCCTTCACCCACGCGAATTCTCGCTGCTGTGGCGCCTTGCCGAGACTCCCGGCAAGACTGTCGCCGCCGATGACCTGCTGGCGGAAGTCTGGAAGAGGACCTTCCGGCCCGAGACCAACAGCCTTGCCGTTCATGTCTGCCGCCTGCGCGCCAAACTGACCGCAGCCGGCCTTGGCGGCATTGTCTGCACTGCTCCGAATGGCGGCTATTCCCTGGCGCCAGAGCGCGGCGGGCCGGATCCGCTGGCGCGCAGGCTTGCGAGCGGGGGCGATGCCGGGCACATCGCGCTCGAACGGACCGAGAGAAAATTCGCCGATGAAACATGACTTCCCCGTCCAGGACCGCCTGGCCTTTACCCTTGGCGAAGATGGCGTGGGCCATCTTGAACTGGCTCGGGGCGACAAGCTCAACGCGCTCGATCCGGCGATGATTGACGCGCTGCTCGCCGCCGGCGCGGCCTTGCACGCCATGCCGGGCCTGCGGTGCCTCGTGCTGTCGGGTCAGGGGCGCGGCTTTTGTGCCGGGCTCGATCTGGCGTCGATGGCCTCGGCCCTGAGCGACGCGGGCGATCTTTCGGCGCGCACGCATGGCAACGCCAACCGCTTCCAGCAGATGGCCATGCAGTTCCGCAAGCTGCCGGTGCCGGTGATCGCGGCGGTTCACGGCGTGTGCCTGGGCGGCGGCCTGCAGATTGCCGCGGGGGCCGACATTCGCATCGTCACGCCCGATGCCCGCCTTGCGATCATGGAGACGAAATGGGGCATCGTGCCTGACATGGGCCACTTTGCCCTTTGGCGCGGACTTGTGCGCGCCGATCTGCTGCGCGAGCTGACCTACACGCACCGTGAATTTTCGGGCGAAGAGGCGCAGCCCATGGGCTTTGCCACCCATTGCCATGCCGATCCCCTGGCCGAAGCCTTGGCGCTTGCCAGCGAAATCGCCTTGCGCAGCCCCTCAGCCGTGCGCGCTGCCAAGACGCTGTTCGCTCGCTTCGATGATGGCGCGACGGATGACATCCTGATGGCCGAGGCCATCGAGCAGCAGCGTCTGATCGGATCGCGCAACCAGATGGAAGCCGTGGCCAGCGCCATGGCGGGACGTCCGGCAAAATTCATCGAACCCTGACGGATCAGGCGCGGGCCTTTGCTGCGCGGTAGGCTTCGACGCGCTGGCGCACCTGTTCATTCAAGTGACGGCACAGCATTTCGTGGTCCTGAAAATGGACCACGTCGAGCACACCGGCGCCCAGTCCATTCTGCCCCGCCGCGATCACGCCGCGGTCTTCGGCATGGACGTCGCGCACGGCAAACAGGTTGAACTCACGCGCGAAACGCGTCGATGCATCGGGCGCGGATGAGGGCCAGTAGAAACGGATCACGCCGCGCGTCTTGTTCACCGCAACGGGATAGACCGTATGCGTGAACACATGCGTGGCCAGGCCTAGGACGAACATGGCCGGGAACAGTTTGTAGTCCGTCTTGCGCGCCGGAAAGCCATCACGCGCTGCCGCCTTCATGCCGCGCTCCAGCCCCAGCCTTAGCGTGGGCGACAGATCGGGCGCCACCGGATTGCGCCATAGAGTCTGTCCGCGATGCGGCCCCGAGAAGCCGTAGTGGGTGGGATAGGCAAGCGGGTTTTCCGGCCCTGTCGCCGCCGCGCCAGTGCGGGGATGGATGAACTTCAGGTGATAGTTTTCCTGGAAGTTATCGACGTAGATCTTCCAGTTGGCGTCAATGTCGAAAACGTATTCGTCAAAGTTTGTCGCGCGCGACAGCGGCAGCTCTTCCAGTTCCTCGGCAATCGCCCCGAGGAAGTCGCGCAGGCTCTCCGCTGGCGGCTTGGCGAAATTGACGAAGAGCAGTCCGGCACAGGTTTCAAGATGCACCTGCTTCAGTCCGCAGGCCGACTTTTCCAGCCCGAACCGTTCAAAATCAGGAGCCGAAAGCAAGGCCCCATCCAGCCCGAAGGTCCACATGTGGTAGCGGCAGGACAAGGTGTTTCGCTTGCCTTCCGCCTCGTCGGTCAACTGCGTGCCGCGATGGGTGCAGACATTGTGGAAGGCGCGGATCACGCCGTCCTTGCCGTGCATGATCAACAGCGAAGCGCGGGCGTATTCCAGATCGCGGCGGATGAAGCAGCCCGGTTCTGGCACTTCGCAGGCATGGCCCACATGAATCCACCCGGCCTTGAACACCGCCTCGCGCTCGTCCTCGAACCAGGCGGGGTCGTGATAGGGCGCGGCATCGACCGGGCCGGTGCCCAGGCACTTCGCAGCCTCCTGCGGGGTCAGCATTTCCAGCGCTGGACGATCGGCCATGCCCGTCTCCCTCAGGCAGAGGTTGACACAGCCCGGCGCCGGCAAACAGCGCCAATCGTCCAGTCTGGTTGCCCGTCAGACCCGAAGCTTCAGCCGCGCTTCAACGCGCAGAGCTTGTTGCCATCCGGATCGCGCAGATAGGCAAGGTAAAGCTTGCCAAACCCGCCGTCGCGCCAGCCCGGCGGATCTTCGATCGACGTGCCGCCGTTCGCCACGCCAGCCGCGTGCCAGGCATCGGCCATTTCCGGGCTGTCCATGCCGAAGCCGATGGTGCAGCCGTTGCCTGCCGTTGCCGGCTGGCCGTCGATCGGCGGGGTGACAATAAAGACGCCGCCGTTGTGCATATAGACCACGCGGCCCTTTTCATCGGCAAAGCCTTCCTTCCCGCCGATCGCGGTGAACAGCGCGTCGTAGAACGTCTTTGAACGCGCGGGGTCGTTCGTGCCGACCGTGTTGTGCGTGAACATTGCTCTTTCTCCTCAGAAAACGACGACCGAGCGGATCGACTTGCCCGCGTGCATAAGATCGAAAGCGGTGTTGATGTCTTCCAGCCCCATGACGTGGGTGATCATCGGGTCGATCTCGATCTTGCCGGTCATGTACATGTCGACGATCTTGGGTACGTCGGTTCGGCCCTTGGCGCCGCCGAACGCCGTGCCGCGCCAGTTGCGCCCCGTGACGAGCTGGAACGGGCGGGTGGAGATTTCCTTTCCGGCCTCCGCCACGCCGATGATGATCGAGGTGCCCCAGCCGCGATGGCAGGCTTCAAGCGCAGTGCGCATCACCTCCGTATTGCCGGTGGCATCGAAGGTGTAGTCGGCGCCGCCATCGGTCATCTGGACGATCTTGGCGACCGTATCCTCACGCGACAGGCCCTTGGAATTGAGGAACCCGGTCATGCCGAACTTGCGGCCCCATTCTTCGCGATCGGGGTTGATATCGACGCCAATGATTTCCTTGGCGCCGGCCAGCCGTGCGCCCTGGATGACATTGAGGCCGATGCCGCCGAGCCCGAAGACCACGACATTGTCGCCCGGCTGCACCTTGGCCGTGTTGAGCACCGCGCCAACGCCAGTGGTTACGCCGCAGCCGATGTAGCAGCTCGTCTGGAAGGGCGCGTCCTCACGGATTTTCGCCACGGCAATCTCGGGCAGCACGGTGAAGTTCGAAAAGGTCGAGCAGCCCATGTAGTGGAAGATCGTCTGGCCCTTGTAGCTGAAGCGCGAGGTGCCGTCCGGCATCAGTCCCTGCCCCTGCGTCGCGCGGATCGCGGTGCACAGGTTGCTCTTGCCCGAAAGGCAGGTTTTGCACTTGCCGCATTCGGGCGTGTAGAGCGGGATCACGTGATCGCCGGGCTTTACCGAGGTGACGCCGGCACCCACTTCACGCACGATCCCGGCGCCCTCGTGGCCCAGGACAGAGGGGAAGATACCTTCGCTGTCGAACCCGTCGAGCGTGTAGGCATCGGTGTGGCAAACGCCGGTCGCCATGATCTCGACCAGCACTTCCCCAGCCTTCGGCCCTTCAAGATCCAGCTCAACGATTTCGAGCGGTTGCTTGGCGGCAAAGGCAACGGCGGCGCGGGTTTTCATGCGATGATTCCTCTGGACTGTTGTTGCATCCCGCTTGCCGTGTCGTCCGGGACTTGGCAAGCGATAGCGCCATGAAAACCTTGCGCGATCCCGACCGATTTCTGGCCGAACGGCTGGGTGCCATCCGCGAACAGTTCAAGGTTCCTGCCGCTTTCCCGGCCAATGTGGAGGCCGCTGCCGAAGCCGCCGCCGCGCGCCGGCCCGATGCCCATGTTGACCGCACCGGCCAGCACTTCGTCACGCTTGATCCCGCTACCTCGACCGATCTCGATCAGGCATTCGCCATCGAAAAAGCGGGCAACGACTGGCTGCTGCACTATGCCATTGCCGACGTCGGCTTCTTCGTCGAACCGGGCGACGCGCTCGATGCTGAAGCCTGGAAGCGCGGCACAACCTGCTATCTGCCCGATGGCAAGGCCTCGCTCTATCCCAAGTCGCTGAGCGAAAGGGCGGCCAGCCTGCTTCCCGATGGCGATCGGCCCGCGACGGTTTTCACCGTAAGCATCGATGCCGAAGGCGAAGCCCGGTTGCAGGGGGCCGAACGCGCGATGATCCGCAGCCGCGCCAAGCTCGCCTATGAAACCGCCGAGAGCTCGGAATTGCCTGACGGATTTTCCGCCATCGCCGAACGTGTGAAGCTGGCCGAGGCGCGGCGAGGCGCGGCCCGCGTCGATCCGCCCGAACAGGAAGTGTCGCGCGACGAGGACGGCCACTTCACGCTGCGCTTGCGCCCGCAGACCCTGGCCGAACGCAACAACGCCACCCTGTCGCTCGCCACTAACCTTGCGGTGGCCGAGGCGCTGTGGACCGCCGGAACTGGCCTGTTCCGCGTTATGCCAGGGCCGAGCGAGCGCGCCATCGCTCGCCTGCGCGGAACGGCGCTGGCCTTTTCGCTCGACTGGCCGGCAGACCTTTCGCTCGGTGATTTCGAAAAGCGCCTCAATCCGTCCGATCCGCGCGAGGCCGCCTTCCTCATGGCGGCGCGGCGCGGCGGCAACGGCGCGAGCTATGTTCCGTTCGATCCTGCGGAAAAGCCGTGGCACGCGGCGATGGCGGCAACCTACTGCCACGTCACCGCTCCCTTGCGCCGCCTCGCCGACCGGCACGTCATTGCCGCCGCGCTGGCCGTGGCGAATGGCAAGGCGGTGCCCGATTTCGCCGCGGCCGCCTTCCCCGAACTGCCGGCTGTGATGGCGCGGGCCGAAGCGCGCGACAACCAGGTTGACCGGGCCGTGATCGACCTGGCCGAAGTTGCCATGCTCACCGGCCGCGAGGGCGAGCGCTTCTCCGCCGTGGTGACCGACCTTGGAGAGAACGGCGCACGAATCCAGTTGTGCGACCTGCCCATCGTGGCACGGGTCAAGGCGCATGGCGTGCTGCCCGGCGCTCTGGTGACGGTCCGCCTTATCTCGGCAGACCCGGTTCGCCGCCAGCTCGATTTCGAACGTATTGCCTGACGCGCGAATATCGTTGCGTCTATCGCCGGCTGTTGTTAGGGCGCGCCTTCCCGAAAGGGTTCGTCTCGGATAAGGCCCGATGGCGGAGTGGTGACGCAGCGGACTGCAAATCCGTATACGCCGGTTCGATTCCGGCTCGGGCCTCCATCCAGACGAGACGATTGGCAAACCTTTCAGGGCCAATCCGCCCCTTCTCGCAGACCATGAAATCGATGCCGGCTTGACCTGCGTCGAAAATGCGGCGATTGGGGCGGCACAAAATAGCGGGCCCTGATCCCGCCAGGCAAACGAGCGCTCCATGCGCTGCGGGGCCGTAGAATGGGAAAGTGATCCTGTGTCTGCGTGCTACCAACTTTCATCCTGTATCGAATGGCAATTTGCCGAATCGGGCAATCTCGATGCGCGTTTGCGCGCGGCGAAGGCGGCGGGTCTGGACCTGGCGGAGTTCCACCTGTGGCGAGACAAGCCGGTGGACGATCTGGCGGCGGCGCTGGCCGACACGGGCATGACGCTGACCGGTATCTGCGTCGATCCGCGCCGATCGATCGTCGATCCGGCCGAGCGCGAGGAAATGGTTGCCGCCGTGCGAGAAACGATCGCGGCGACGGCCAAATTGGGCAAACCGCCGCTGATCGTCGCCTCCGGCTTCCGCGTCGAGGGGATGAGCGAGGATGAGCACTTCGCCAATGCCGTCACCGCCCTGCGCGCGGCAGCCGACCTTGCCGAGGCCGCAGGGGTGACGCTTTTGCTCGAACCGCTCAACACGCGATTGTTCGCTGCCATGTATCTTGTGAGCACACGGCTCGGACTCGATCTGGTCGAGGCCGTGAACAGCCCCAACCTGCGACTGCTCTACGATGTCTGGCACAGCGCCGTCATGGGTGAGGACATGGCCGAGGTTCTGGCTGGCCGCATCCATCTGGTGGCCCACGTCCAGGTGGCTGACATGGAAGACCGCAACGAGCCCGGCACCGGCACTCTCGATTGGGCCATGGTCATGCGGACACTTCAGGACCTGGGCTACTCCGGCGCAATCGGGCTGGAGTATTTTCCAACCCTGCCGATGAACCAGTCGCTGGCTCTGACCCGCGAAACGCTAGGCGCCTGAGCCGACACAGGCCCTGGACCTCACGCATGGCGAAGGCACGGACAGCGTCCCCTGCCACGCCCCTCCCCGGTCGGAACCTGCCGATCAATCGACTCGTTGAAATGGATGCCTGACATGGACACCGCTGCGATCGCGATAAGCCTCGATCTGATCAATCGCCACAACCAGGAGCCCAACCGGAACCGCTACGAAAGCCGGTATTTCTGGGAGGAGCTCTACACCCTTGTTGCCGCATCCGGCTTTACGGCCATCGAGTTGCCCTATGAGCCGGTCTGGCAATTCGGCGGCCGCAGCGGCGTGCCGCTCAACCGTTACTGCGTGGAGACCAAATATGGCACGGCGGCCGATTACCGCGCACTGCTGAAGGCAGCCGGCATCGGTCAGGTGACCGGCATCACGTTTGACCCCAATCTGTTCATGCGCAACGCCAGCCTTGACTTCTACTTTGGCGCGGGCGGCCATTTCGCCGGAGAGGCGCTGGCCCATGCCGCCGATCTGGGCGCCCGGTATTTCGCCATCAGCCCTTCTCCCTATTACGGCCGGATCGCGCAGTATCATCCCGACCTTGAGGACAAGCGCGAAGGCTTCACCGCGCGCACCATCGATCTGCTGACTGGATTGGCGTCCAAGGCAGAGGAACGGGGCGTCACACTGGTCCTGCGCAGCGAATACTGGAGCCTGTTCGGCGGCGAGCGCATTCTGCCTTTGCTCGATGCCCTGCCTGGCCATGTGATGCTCGACGTGGATACGGCAAACCTGTTCGTTGCGGGCATTTCCGCTCCTCGCTTCATCGAAACCCATCGCGACCGGATCGGCTGCGTGCATCTTACCGACACCGATTTCGTCGATACGGGCGAGGTTTGGAAAACGCCCAATCCGGAATTCCCGGCGGGGCGCGCAACTCAGGTTTTCCGCGATCCCGGAACCGGATCGGTCGATTTGCCGAAGATCGCTGCGCTGCTCGACCGCCTCAGCTATCAGGGACCGATAACCGTGAGCGCCCGCCAGACGCGCGACCCTTTCCGCGCGCTGCTGCGTACCCGCGCCCTGCTCAACCAGATCCAGAATTAAGACGGACGGAGATTCCGCCATGCCGAACATTCGCTATGCCAACATGTGCCATTGGAAAACGATCCCCTACCGGCAAATCGAGAACTTTCGCGAGTTCTACTACGAGGACAAGACCAACAGCGCCTACTATTCCGACTGGGACTCCATCCTGAAATACCAGTCGGCGCTCGGCTTCGGCGGAATCGAGATCGCGCCCTGGGACCTCGCCGATATCCTGCCGCTGTTCGGATCACCGGCCAATTTCTCGGCGTTCGCAAAGGATCGCGGCGTTGAAGTGATCGGCATGTTCCACGGCGCCCATGCCTCGCACGATGTCGGGCATTTCGATGAGGCCGTGCGCGCCGGGTGCGAGGCTGTCGACACGATTGTCCAATTCGGCGGCAGCTATATGAACACCTGTCCGACGCAGAACTATTTCGGGACCGGTCCACTCAGCCGGGAAGAGGTGCAGCAATGCGCCACGGTGATGAACGCGATTGGCCGTTACGCCACGGATCACGGCGTCAAACTTGGCCTGCACAACGAATTTTTCTGCGCAATCAACCTGCCAAACCACCGCGAGCTTATCGAAAGCACCGACCCCGCGCTGGTGCACTATTGCATCGACACCGCCCAGATCTCGATCATGGGCGAAGACCTGCTGAACTTCTACGAAGATTATCACGAGCGGATCAGCACCTTCCATCTCAAGGACACCGCGTCTGCCAGACAGCCCGACAGCGTTCGCTATGCGCAGGACCCGGAAATCACCGACGATGGCACGCGCTGGTTCTGGGAGCCGGGCCTTGGCGAGCTGGACCTGAAAGGCCTGTACCGTCTGCTCAGGAAGCACGGGTTCAAGGGCTGGATGTCGATCGAATACGACGGCTCGCCGGACCTCCTCGCCTCGATGGCGATGACACGGTACTACCTCGATAACGAGCTGCGCCCGATCTACGACTAGGAGAGAATGCCAAGAGGGAAGCGCGCAATAGGGCGTAGGGCCAGTATGGTCTGAAAACATGGCGCACCCGACAGGATTCGAACCTGTGGCCTCTGCCTTCGGAGGGCAGCGCTCTATCCAGCTGAGCTACGGGTGCCTGGCCGCGCGGTTAGCAGAGGGCGGGCCGGCTTGCCAGTGCTAATGTCCCCGCTCAGCCTGCGGATTTTTCGCTTTCGGGATAGGCGCCCAGCGAGAAGAACAGGATCGCCGAAAGGACCAGAAGCGGAAGCGAGGCCCACAGGACGATGTCATAGCTGCGCGCGATGTCGAACACGCGGTTCGAAAGGGTCGGGGCGATGCCGTTGGCCGCGAGCAGAATGCCGCCGATCGTTCCGAACAGTGCGCCGAAACGCTGCACACCAAAGTGCCGCGCTGCGAGATAGGCGCAGGCATCGTATTCCGCCCCGGCGGACAGGCCGATCAGCAGGCAAGCCAGGCTGGCCGGCAGCGCCGCCCCGTCGGAGTTGAGCAACAACAGGATTGCGATGGCCGGTAGGATCATGCTGCACGCCGCCACGATTCGCGCCTCCATGTGATCGAGCAGCACTCCGCCAAGCAAGCGCCCGGTCATTGAGCCGATGCCCATCAGGCCCGCAATCTTCGCCGCCGCAAGGGCATCCAGCCCTTCCGATCGCAGGATGGGAACGGCGTTGGTCGTCAGCGCCGATGCGGCAAGGCCAAAGGCAAAGGCGGCGCCGGCCAGCTTGAGGAATCGGGCCGAACGCAGCTCGGAAAGCATGGGCTTGCCACCATGGAGGGCGGGGCCAACCGCATCGTCGCCAGCGAGTTGCGCCGCGCCGCCGCGCTCGTCGCGCGCGAAAAGCAGCCAGACCAGCGGAAACACAATGACGAAGGCGAGCAGGGCAAGCGTCGCATAGGCCCCCCGCCAGCCTTGGCTGGCGATCAGCAGCGTGGTCAGCGTGGGAACGAAGGTGGCGGCAACGCCAGTGCCGATCAGCGTCACCGCCAGCGCCTTGCCACGGTTACGGTCAAACCGGACGTTGATCGCCGTGGTCCAGACCGTCGGGAAAATCAGCATCGAGGCGACGCCCAGAAGGAAATAGAGCACCAGCCACGAGGTCAGGCCGGGGCCCGCAAGGCCCAAAAGCGCAAGGCACAGGCAAAAGGCGGGCACCCCTGCCAGCGCGATGCGGCGCGCGCCCACGCGGTCGATGGCCATTCCGACCAACGGGGCCATGATGATGGCCGCCAGCGACGGAAAGAAATGGCCTGCGGTTATCTCGGCGCGCGACCAGCCGAACTCCTTTTCGAGCGGCATGACCATCGCGCCCAGCGAATAGTTGTGCACCGAAACGAGCATCATGCCGGCAAGGCAGGCGGGAACATTGGCGCCATGGCGACGCCATTCCTCGCGCGCGAACAGTTCGTTTCCAGCCATCTCACCCCGCCGCATCGTGTTTGCGGCGATCTTGGCAGGAGGTGGACCGATGAAAAGCGCAATCGCCGCATAGGCGCCCGGCTTTAGCAATTTTGCAACGGGCTTTGCTCTATGGGTCAAGTCATGACTGGATCGCATACCCCTTTTTCCGCTTCACCCGCATCGGGATCGGCCGGGCAGCTTGCCGGCGCTGGCCGGGCATCGTTCGGCCAGGCTTCGGTAAGTTCGATGGGCATGAAATGGTCGGCCCTCCACGACGCCGCCGGCATTGTCGCGACGCTGGCCGGCATGGCGCCCGAAGTGATGAACGCCGAACTGCGCAATTTTCCCGCCGTTGTCCGCGACGTTGGCGGTTGGCAGCGGCAAATGGCGGAACAGGGCGTGGATGATCTGGCCGCGATCATGGAAACGGGAATCGGCGCCCTTCTGGCCGTCCATGCCCGCGGCATCGATTCGCGCGTCGCCGCGCTGAGCCTGTGGCAGGAATTCCTCGCGTCGCGAGCCGCCCTGCTCACGCTGGTACCCGAAGGTCAGGCCATGCGCCGCTCGTTCTGAGCACGCTTGCAAGGTTCCCTTTCTGTTCCTAAGGTCGCGGGATGAACCTGCCCGCTGCGATTCCCCAGGCCGCCGAAGAACGCGCCGCGCTTGCCGTGGCGCGCGGAATTTGCCGCCTGTTCGCGCGCAATGATATCTGGTGCCTGCCGGAAATGCCGCTGAGATCGGGTCGGCGCGCCGACCTTATGGGCATTGATGCCAAGGGCCGCGTCATCATCGTCGAGATCAAGGTCAGCCGCGCGGACCTGATGGGTGATGGCAAATGGACCGACTATCTTGACCATTGCGACCGGTTTTACTGGGGGCTTTCCCATCATCTCGATCGCGCCTGCATGGAAACCGACGCCTTCCTGCCCGATCGCTGTGGGCTGATCGTGGCCGATGGCTATGACGCCGAGTTCCTGCGCCCTGCGCCCGATCTGGCGCTCAACGCCGCGCGCCGCAAGGCTGAGGTGGAGCGTCTCGCCCGGGCTTCGCTGCGCCGGCAGGTGATTGGCGCCGATCCGCATATCGGCACCTGGGGCTAGGCGGATTGGACAAAATCCGCATCGCCTAGAGCCGCGAAAGGTTTACCCGCGAAAGCGTTACTTCGCCGGCTCCCGGCCTGACCAGGACGATAAGCCAGGGGGCGGCACAGTCTCCGCCAAAACGGATCGTGCGCGCAGGGCCGACTGGCTGCGCGCCTTCGGCCACGCGCCCGTCGCGATCGCAGGACAGCGTGGCATCGATGCGGGGCGATGCGCCGCCCTTCCCGTCACGCGCCGACCAGTCGATGCGATAGGTCCCCGGGCCAGCGAGCACACGCTGGCGCAGCAAGGTGCGGGCCTGGTTCGACCCGTCCTCGATATGAATGGCTTGGCCACCGTCCGATCCCTTGACCACGGCGAGGCCAATGTCGCTGTTGCCTTCCAGCGCCCATTCGAACTCGCTGCGCGGCTCACCGGTGCGCAATTGGGTAAAGGACGGGTCGGCAAGAACAGCGGTCTCGGGCATCCGGCAGTGCAGCCGCCAAAGCCTTTGCGCTTCGGCCATGCGGCCCGCACGGCTGAGGACATTCACTGAGCTGGAAACCGATCCGCAGTCCAGAAAAATGCCGCGCGCGGCCATGTCCGAAAGAACGCCGGCCCGTCTGGCAACGACGTCCACCGGCTTGTCGTAGAGATCGAACGCATACCCTTCCAGCCACGCCGGGCGCGCCTTTGCCATGCGATCGACCATTGCGGCGCGGCCCGAAGGGTTGCTCTCGATGGTGGTGAACAGGTCGGGCACGTTGGCGAGTTTGGGTTGCGCGCGCAGGATGGCATCGAGCCGTTCGCTGGCAACACGCCAGTCGTTCACCGCCATGGCTTCCTGCATCCAGTAGGCTTGGGTCAGGGGTATCCGCCAGCCCAATTGGCCTGCGACGCGAAAAGCGCGGTCTGCCCCCAGCCGGTCACCCAAGGCAAGCCGACCCGCGCCCAGCAGGGCCGCGCTTGTCGGATCGATGGGCGATCGCCGCACGGCCGCTTCACCGTAACGATTGGCCTCAGACGCGTTGTTTGCGGTGAGCGCTGCCTCGCCCCGGGTGAACAGGGCAATATCTGCAAAAAAGCCCGGCACCTTTCGCGCGGTAACGGGCCGCTGATCGGAGTGCCGATCAAGCCCGGAGCCGATCGCCAGCAGCGCGAAGGCTAGGCATCCCGCCAGCGCAAGCCCTTTGCCATAGCGCGGTGTCGCGCGCCGGTTCCGGGCCTGACGCTGCGGCATGTCAGGCTTCCTGCGTGTTGCCGTACTGGTAGTATTCGTAACCGTAGTATTCCGAATAGCGGTTGCCGGCCTTCAGCGGATCGAACTTCGTCAGCACGGCGCCCAGCAGGACCGGACGCATGGCGCGCAGACGGCGCAGGGCCATCTTGAGCGAGCCGCGGCGGCTGCGGTCGGCTTCGACCACGAAGACGACGCCATCGGAAAGCGCTGACAGCGTCGGCGCATCGGCGAGGCCGAGGATCGGCGGGCTGTCGATAATGACGACGTTATAGGCCTTTGCCGCCTGCTGGAGGATATCTTCCATGCGCGGCGTCGAAACGAGTTCGGTCGGGCTTGGCGGGATCGGGCCGGATGGCAGATAGGCAAGGTTTTCCTGACCCGACGGCAGCGTCGCGCTCGCCAGCGTATCCTGCGAGGTCAGCAGCGAGGAGAGGCCTCGTGCGTTTTCGTAGGAGATACGGCGGTGCAGCGACGGGCGGCGCATGTCGGCATCGACCAGCAGCACCGTGCGGCCCATGCGGGCGAAGCTCGTCGCAATGGCGATGGCGCTTGTCGTCTTGCCTTCGGAAGGCTGCGCGCTGGTGACCAGCATGACGTGGGGAAGACCCTCGGGCGTCGAGTAGAGCAGCGAACCGCGCAGCGAGTTGTACGATTCCGAAATCGGCGACTTCGGATCGAGCAAGGCCTCTTCCGGATCGTCCGAGTGCGAGCGCGGAACGACGCCGAGCAGCGCCATGCCGAGCTTCGATTCGACATCTTCCGGAACCCGGATCGAATCGTCGAACTGGTCCTTGAAGAACACGGTCACGGCGGCGAGGCCGATGCCGATCACCAGGGCCGCGATCAGGTTCTTGAACAGGTTGGGCGAGGAAGGACCGCCCGGGACCTGTGCAGCATCGACGATGGAAATGTTCGACAGCGTGATGCCGGCCGACGCGTTCAGTTCCTTGAAGCGCTGCAGCAGCCCGTCATAGACTTCGCGGTTGGTGTCGGCTTCGCGGGCCAGCAGGGCGTATTGCACGGTCTGGTCCTGCTCATTGAGCGTGGCAGATTTCAGCTGGAGAACCTGCGCAGCGAGGCGGCGTTCGGTTTCCTGCGCGGCGCGGTAGTCCGAAAGGATACCGTTGCGCACGTTGGTCGCCGCGTTCTGGATCTGCTGGTTGAGCGCCGCCAGTTCCTGCTGCTTGGCACGAACGGTGGGGTAATCGTCGAGGTGGCGGGCGCGCTCTTCCTGAAGCTGCGATTCGACCTTGGCCTTTTCGATCATCAGCATGTTGACCGTGCCGTTGGCGAGGACCGTGGGCGAAGCCAGCAGCGGCGCTCCGGAAACTGCCTTCCAGCGACCTTCGGCTTCGATGCGGCGGGCGGTCGCCTCGTTGGCGGCGCCGTTCACCTGGATCAGGCTGCCCGTGGTGACCGAGCTGCCGCCATTGCTGCCCTGGCCATCCTTGCCCGAACCGATGGCATCGCGCGTGCGAATAAGCCCGGCGCCGCGCGAATAGGCGTTGAGCGCCAGTTCCGACTGTTCAAGGCGCGCCTTGGTCTGCGCCAGCTGATCCGACACGAAGCCGCGCGCGTAGGTCGAGGAATCGAACTTGCGTTGCAGGTCGGCCTGGATAAATTCCGAGGCATAGGTGTTGGCGATCAGCGCCGACATGCGCGGATCGGTGCTGTTCCAGGCGATGGTGACGATGCGCGAATCGCGCGGCAGGGTGACGGCCAGGTTGCCTTGGACAAGGCCGGCAGCCATGTCGGCAAGGACCTTGGGCGAGGTTCCCGGCGGAATCCCTTCGATTTCCTGCGAAGCAAAGAACTGCGGATTGGCGCCGAGGTTCAGCTTCTGGACCACGCGCTGGGCAAGGCCGCGGCTCTTCAGGATTTCGACGTCGGTCTTGAGATTACGATCGATATCGAAGTCCGTCGCGGAGGTATCGTCTTCATGCTCCTTGCCGAGCACCTTGCTGGTGCCGGGGCTGATCTGGATCGTGGTGCGCGCGGTATAGCGCGGCGTTTCCAGCATGGTCGAAACTACCGCAATTGCCAGGGCAACCGAAATGATCGCAATGATCAGCAGAAGGTTCGAGCGGATGGCCGCCGCGATGTAGCGGAAGTCGAACGCAGGGCGCGCGGTATTGAATGACGAGGCACCGTCATCCGAATCGTACGCATAGTGCGGACGCCACTGGGTCTCGTCGATAGGCGCACTGGTTGCCACGGATTACCCTTTCCCGCTCTCGATCAGAAGAATGTGAAGATGTTGAACAGCGGAGCTGCGGCGAGGAAATCGCGCCACGAGCTCTTCAGGGCGGAGTTGCCCACGACGATCGTGTCGCCCGCAAGGATCTGGGGATCCGGCGCATTGCCGCGGCGAATGTCATTCAGGTTGAACCGCCCGCCTGCGCGCCGTCCGTTGACGATGCGGAAGACCATGATCTCGTCAAGCTTGGCGGTCTTGTTCGGGCTCTTCGCCTGGGCCAGCGCGGTCAGCAGGGTGGTGCCGGTGTTGGCTTCGAACACGCCGGGGCTCTCGACGCTGCCTTCGACCGTGAAGGTCGAGCGCGGACGGTCAAGCACGGTCACGGCGACCTGCGGATCGCGAATGAAACGGGCGCCAAGACGGCGAGCGATTTCGGCCCGCAATTCACGCGGGGTCTGCCCCGCGGCGATCATTTCGCCGATCAGCGGCAGCTGGACGAAACCGACCGGGTCGACGCGGAAATTGTCGGACGACAGCTCCGGCTCTCCGAATACGCGGATGGCAAGGCGGTCACCAGCCTGGATGCGGGCGGCCAGCTCGCCATTGTCCACCTTTTCGGGAATCGCTTCATAGGCCGCGGCGCCCTGCGGCAGCGTGCTCGGCTTGCCCGATGCGGCGCAAGCGCTCAGCGATGCGGCCCCCAAGACACTGACAAACATGGTTAAGACGCGCGAGCGGGCAGTCTGTTCAGGCATTGGCATTCCTTGTTTCACCCCAGCCCCCGAGTGGCATCAGCAGCGCCACCGCCGTCGCGGCAACATATGCCAGCGACATGGATCGTAGCGGATAATCGACTATCGAATGCAGCGCAATCACGGCGAGCGCCGTGAGCGAAAAAACCACCTGCGCGCGCGATCCCGCGGGCGCTTTCTGCCAGGCTTTGCGGGCGAGGCCGGCAAGGGTCCAGGACAGGCCGGTTAGGGCCATGGCGCCAAAAACGCCGCCTTCGACCAGCAGTTCGAGGTAATCGTTATGGGCCCGGTTCACCACCGCGGAACTGACCGTTTCCAGCGGTTCCGCTGCGGCGAATACGGCCATGAAATTGCCCATTCCCGCGCCCCAGGGGAAGTATTGTTTCACGACAAACATCGTGCTGGCCCAGATCTGCGGACGCAGTTCCGAGCTTTGGGCAAAGCGGTCCACCGCCTGGCCCGTGAGACCCTTTCCGGACAGGATGATCCCCGCGACGATGGCGACCAGAACAGCCGCGCCAGCCAGCAAGATGGTCCGGTTCGGCACCCGCAACAGGGGCCAGACGAGCATGAGACAGGCCGCCCATGCCAGCGGCAGCAACAGCATCCCTCCGCGCGAGCCGGTCAGCACGACTCCGATGGTGAACATGGCGACCACCCCGGCGCTGGTCACAAGCCGGTAGCCCGGCGTGAACCGCGACACGGGATGGAAATCGGCATAGTCGCGGATCGCGGCAAGGGCGCCGACCATGGCGATCAGCAGGACATCCGCCGTCGCGCTATGGTTGGCTTGGAAACCGGTGAGGAATCCTTGGCCGCGAGCGTAAAACCGCAAGGCATCGCTGTCCCCGCCGGCGATCTGCCCCGCGCCGATGACCAGGCTGACGCCCGCCATTGCGACCATCACGCCGACCACCGCCATACGCCCGCCCCGGCGCAGGCTGGCGACCATGACGAGGAAGGCTACCGGCGGCAGCGTGGCAAGAAGCGCGGCAAGGGTGCGCCCCGAATCGAGTGTCCACGGCCGCCATGAATCCTTTTCGCCGACGAGATCGAGCGCGGAAGCCATCACGTCGCGACCCTTCATCGCCTGCCAGATGAACGGCGGCAGCGGCACGAGCTGGATGACCGGAAGGGCGAGAACGAAAGCCGCGACGATCCACACCGTGCGGTCGACCGACACGAACGGAAAGGTCCGGCGCGAGACCAGGATCCACAAGGCGGCCGCACAGGCGGCGAGGACCTGCAGCATCATTTCCGGGATGGGCGCGGGCGATCCGCCACCGCCCAGAACCATGGCCGCGCCGCCCAGCAGGCAGGCGATCACCACCGGCGCGGAATACGAATCCGATTGTCTAGCCAGAACCAACCCCGCCCCCGCACCAAAACAAAACCCCCTCCACAAGGAAGGGGGTTCGTGAAATCAGGTCAAGCCCAACAATTCGGCCTGCCGAACCAAATCAGCCCGGCGTTACGGGGTTGTTGGTGACTGCGATCACCAGTCCGGCCGCACCGACGGTTCCGACCAGGACACCAAGAACCGTTCCGCTGACACCGCCCGCGTTGGCGCCCTGAGCAGCGGCGTTGGCGCCAGCAGCCGGAGCATCAGGGCAGGTGCGCGAGGACTGGAGCTGGCGAACGGCGTTTTCCGCGTTGCCATTGTTTGCTTCAGGGCCGGTCACGATATTGCAGACGCAAGCGCCGTTTTCGAGCTGCTGGCGATAGATGTTTGCCGAACCCGCTTCACCGGTACGAATGACGTTCACGGTGCACTGGCCGCCGCTGGCAGCGCCAGCCATGACCGGAAGCGGAAGCGAGGCCGCGGAGCGCGTTTCAGCCGTCGAAGCGACGCCGGCGGTCACAAGACCGGCTGCGGCGAGCATGGCAACAAGTTGGCTGGTCACAACAATTACTCCGAATGACTTGGTTAAGTGCCTATCATAGGTATTGTCACGAGGTCCACATTTTTTCGCAGTGACAGCATCAAACAGCAAATAAATTTGTGCATTGCAGCACGGTATTTTGGATGCTTCGCGGCATCAACAAATCAAAGCTCTGATTCCAAAAGATTTAGCCCTGAATTGCCAATTGCGCGTCAATAAGCGCGATGATGTACGAGAACCCTTAACGTCGCGAAAAGAATTCCGACATCGCGCCAGATCGACCAGCCGTTCAAGTATTCAAGATCGGCATGGAGGCGGTGCTGCAAGTCCGATTCGTGTTCGGTCGCCCCGCGCCAGCCGCGCACCTGGGCCAGGCCGGTCAGCCCGGGTTTCAGGGCGTGGCGCAGCCAATAGCGCGCGTCGACTTCCCAGAATTTCTTGTCGCCCGCCTGGCTGCCGATGGCGTGGGGGCGCGGACCGACAATCGACATGTCGCCCATCAGCACGTTGATCAGCTGCGGAAGTTCGTCGATCGAGGTGCGGCGAATGAAGGCACCGATCCGCGTCACGCGGGCATCGTCGCGCGCGGTTGAAACGACACCGGCACCGTCCAGCCGATCGACGCGCATGGAACGGAATTTCAGCATATCGAAGAAGGTGTTGCCGCGGCCCATGCGCCGCTGGATGAACAGCGCGGGGCCACCATCCTCCAGCATGATCAGCACCGCGGCGATGAGCATGACGGGTGACAGGACGACCAGCGCGCCCGTGGCGACGGCCACGTCGAATGCGCGTTTCATGCCGCGCGCGCGCATGCCTAGCGGGCCGACCGAGACCAGCAGCAAGCCGTGGCCTTCGACCTGCCGGGCACCCAGCGCGTCGAGTTCGACAATGGTATCGTCAATCACCTCACCGGCGATGGCCGCGCCCTTGAAGATCATGGCCCACGCCGCGCGCCGTTCGGGCGGGCAGGACACGATCACGCGATCGCACCCGCGCAGCATGCTGCCGATACGGTCGAGCGCCACCGGATCGGCCGGATCGGGTGCCAGCCGGTACCGCGCCGCATCGATGCGATGCGCGCCCATGAGGTCAATCGCCGGGCCGCCATCGTCGATGAGCAGTTCGTAGGTCACCTGGGTGCCGCAGCGCCACCGCACGAAACTGCGCATCTGGGCGCGCAGCCAGGGGATCAGCAGAGCGGCAAGAATAACGCCGAGCGTGAAGCTGATCCGCGAGAAATCCTGACTGGACTTGGTGTAAAAGGCGATGAACACCACGACAGCAGACGAAATCAGCAGCGCCACCAGCCCGCGCACCGCGCCAAAACCGGCGTCGAGAAGCGATTGAAGCGAATAGGCGTTGTTGTAGAGCGCGACAGTCAGATAGACCGGCACGACCAGCTGGCCAAGGATCAGCCCCGATGCCACGCCGTCATAGCCAAGATAGAACCAGCCGCTGATCACGAAGGCGGCAAGCAGCATCACGATGTCGCCCACCAGGATCGCCAGATAGCATTGCAGCCGGCGCCGTTCGAGCCCGGGCATAACGAAGACCGGAAGGTCAGGTGCCGATTTCCGCTTGGAGTATTTCAAGGCGGACTGGGCGTTCATGGACCGGTGACGACTCCTGGCAAGAGCAGTGCGGCAAATGATCGAAGCCGATCACGCAACAATGCTGCGTGCTTTGTTGCACTGCAACAGCTGGTTAATTCAAGACAAATGTAAATCATGCCCCCGGAAAAATACCGAGTTTCAAATTGGGGCGGTGCGCGGCCTAATTCTTTCCGGCCGCAAATCGGGCAATTTCGGCCAGTTCCTGCGCCAGCAACAGGTCTGCCGACTGGCTGTTGGCCAGAAGCGCCTTGTGCAGGCTGGCAAGCCGGTCAACCAGCCGTTCCAGGCGCTTGCCGCGCCAGCGTTGCAGCTGGGCCTGCAGATCGCGCTCGTCCTTCCAGAAGATGCGCTTGGCGTTCTTTTCCGCCTCGATCAGGGCGCGCACATCGCCGCGCGGGCCAAGCTTGCTGGCCAGTTGCGCCAGTTGCGCGGCGCGCCGTTCGAACTGCAGCAGCAGCGCAACCGGGTTGATGTTCATGTCCTTGATGCGGCGAATCTCGGCCGACAGCTTGCCGGTTTCTCCCGAGAGGACAGCGTTGACCACCGGCATCATGCCATCGTCGCCCGTCGCCGCGCCGATGGCATCGAGCGCGGCGCCATCGGCGGTGCGCGGACGCTCCTTGCTGGCATCGAGGAACAGCGCCAGCTTGGTCACCTCGCTTTGCGCCAGCCGGGTATCGAGGCCCGAAGCGCGGGCGATGCGATCAGCCACCGCGCCATCGATGCGCAGCCCGGCAGCGCTGGCCATATCGCGCACCGATCCCGACACCGACTTGAGATCGGGCGGCCAGAACATGGCAACCAGCGCGTCCTTGCGATCAGCCAGCAGCTTGGCCGTGCGGCCCTTGTCGGTGGCGCCGGCGGCGACGATCAGCACCGGGCAGGCCTCGACATCGCTCGACAGGAGGATCTGCACCGCTTCGGTCGCCTCGTCCCCCTGGGCGCGGACCCAGATGTGGCGCTTGTCTCCGAACAGCGAGGTGGAACGCGCCTCGTCCCCAAGCCGCACCGGATCTTTCTTCAGTTCGGCACCGGACAGTTCCACCCGCTCGCCGATGTCAGGGATCAGGCCGGCAATGCGGAAGGCGGCATCCTGTGCGCCGGCCTCGTCCGGCCCGCAAAAGAAGAACACTCTGGCCTGCGCCGCGGCCTTGGCGGCAACGGCGTTGAAATCGCGCTGGCTGGCCTTCACTTGGCCGCCGCCGCGCCCTTGCGAAGGTGCAGGGCAATCTGCGTGACGATACGGCTGGCCACCTCTTCCGACAGGTTTTCCAGCGCCTTGTTCTCGGCCGCGATGGTCGCATATTCCGAGCTGACCACGTCGATGCCGGCGTCGGCCCCGGCGGTGGCATCAAGCACGATCGCGCCGCTGGCCAGATCGACCAGCTGATAGCGCGCGCGCAGGGTGCGGCGTTCGCGGCCGATGGTATCGTCGGACAGCAGGCCCAGCCCTTCGAGCCGGTCATCAAGCCGCACGTCGAGCCGGTAGCGCGACGCACCGGACGATCCGCCCGCCTGGAGCCGATCGTTCAGCGCATTGCGCATCAGCCAGCCGGCGCGCCCTTCGATGGCGGGAACGTCGATACCGGCCAGGCCCTGCGCCACCATGCCCGATCCGCCGCCAGCGTACATCGGCTGCAGGCCGCATCCGCCAAGGGCCAGCGCAGCCGCCAGCGCAAGGGGCGCGAGCCGGTTCATGCGACGAGGTTCACCAGACGATCGGGCACAACGATCACTTTCTTCACGGCCTTGCCATCCAGCGCACGCTGAACCTTCTCGCTGGCGAGCGCAAGCGCCTCAAGCTCTTCCTTGGGCAGGCCCTTGGCGACAGTGATCGTGTCGCGCAGCTTGCCCAGCACCTGGATGGCGACGGTGACCTCGTCATCGACCAGAAGGGCCGGATCGACCACGGGCCACGGCGCGTCGGCAATCAGACCCTCACCGCCCATCGCCGCCCAGGCGTCTTCCGCGAGATGCGGCATCATCGGCGCGACCAGCAGCAGGATGGTGCGGATAGCCGCCGAACGGCTGGCCGAGGGCGCGGCCTTTTCCGCCGCATTGGTCAGCTCGTAAATGCGCGCGACCGCCTTATTGAAACCAAGCGAGGCAATGTCATCGGCCACGGCAGCGACGGTCTGGTGCGTCTTGCGGGTCAGCGCCTTGTCTTCACCGCTGGCCGCGGCGTCAAACTGTCCGAACAGGCGCCACAAGCGCTGGACGAAGCGCGAGCAGCCCTCGATCCCGGCTTCGGACCAAGGCAGGTCGCGTTCCGGCGGCGAATCCGACAGCATGAACCAGCGCACCGCATCGGCCCCGTACTGGGCGATGATGTCGTCCGGATCGACCACGTTCTTCTTGGACTTCGACATCTTGATGACGCGGCCGATTTCCACCGGCGCGCCATCGGCCTTGAGGCTGGCGCTCTCTCCACCGCGATCGACTTCGGCCGGGCTGAAATAGACCGGCTGGCCGTTTGCCGGATCGATGCGGCTGTACGTCTCATGCGTCACCATGCCCTGCGTGAACAGGCTGGCAAACGGCTCGGCGAAGTCGAGCTTGCCGATATGGGCCAAGGCGCGCGTCCAGAAGCGGGCGTAGAGCAGGTGGAGGATCGCGTGCTCGATCCCGCCGATGTACTGTTCCACCGGCAGCCACTGCTTGACCACTTGCGGGTCGAACGGCTTGTCGCCCGGCTGGCTGGCGAAGCGCAGGAAGTACCACGAGGAATCAACAAAGGTGTCGAGCGTGTCGGTTTCCCGCGTGGCCGGCGCGCCGCATTTCGGGCAGCCGACATGCTTCCACGTCGGGTGGCGCAGCAACGGGTTGCCGGGCGTGTCGAAGCTGACGTCTTCGGGCAGGACGACCGGCAGGTCCTTCTTCGGCACCGGCACCACGCCGCAGACTTCGCAATGGATGAAGGGGATCGGCGTGCCCCAGTAGCGCTGGCGCGAAACGCCCCAGTCGCGCAGGCGGTACTGCGTTTCGCCCTGGCCCCAGCCGTCATGCTGGGCCTTCGCGATCACCGCCGCCTTGGCATCGGCAATGGTCATGCCGTCAAGCCATTCGGAATTCACGATGCGGCCCGGGCCGGTATAGGCCTCGTCGCCGTCGAACGCCTCGCCGGTTTCATCGCCATCGGCGACGACGCGGCTGACGGGCAGGTCATACTTGCGCGCGAAATCAAGGTCGCGCTGGTCGTGCGCCGGGCAGCCGAAGACCGCGCCGGTGCCATAGTCCATCAGCACGAAGTTTGCGACATAGACCGGCAGGTGCCAGCTTTTCTTGAGCGGGTGTTCCACCGACAGGCCGGTGTTGAAGCCCATCTTCTCGGCGGTTTCCAGTTCCGCCGCCGTGGTGCCGCCGCGCTTGCACTCGGCGATGAACTCGGCCAGCTCCGGCACGGTCTGGGCCATCGCCTGCGCCACCGGGTGATCGGCGGCTATGGCGACGAAGCTGGCGCCGAACATCGTGTCCGGCCGGGTGGTGAAAACCTCGATCCCATCGGCTGAATCGACGAAGTTGAAGGTGCAGCGCAGCCCCTGGCTCTTGCCGATCCAGTTCGCCTGCATGGTGCGGACCTTCTCGGGCCAGTTTTCCAGCCCATCCAGCCCATCGAGCAGATCGTCGGCAAACTGCGTGATCTTGAGGAACCACTGGTTGAGCTTGCGCTTTTCCACCAGCGCGCCCGAGCGCCAGCCGCGCCCGTCGATCACCTGTTCGTTGGCCAGCACGGTCATGTCGACCGGGTCCCAGTTGACCGCCGATTCCTTGCGGTAGACGAGGCCCGCCTCGTACAGATCGAGGAACAGCGCCTGTTCGTGGCCGTAATAGTCCGGTTCGCAGGTCGCCAGCTCGCGGCTCCAGTCAAGCGCGAAGCCAAGGCGCTTCAGCTGGGCCTTCATGTTGGCGATATTGTCGCGCGTCCAGCCGCCGGGGTGGACGCCCTTTTCCATCGCCGCGTTTTCCGCCGGCATGCCGAAGGCGTCCCAGCCCATCGGGTGCAGCACTTCGAAGCCCTGCATGCGCTTGGCGCGAGCCAGCACGTCGCCCATCGTGTAATTGCGCACGTGGCCGATGTGGATGCGGCCCGAGGGATAGGGAAACATTTCCAGCACGTAGGAGCGCGGCTTCGGGCTGGCATCGTCGGCCCGGAAGGTCTGCCGTTCATCCCAAATGCGCTGCCAGCGCCCGTCGGCGACGGACGGATCGAACCGCTCACTCATGCTACCTGCCCCTTATCGCGGATCAGTTAGCGACGGCAGAGCGCCGCAGATCACGCGCCTTGGTGAGGATGATGTCCTCAAGCTTCTGGACGGTCGCGGCCTGAACCGGCGCATCGACCCAGGTGCCGTTCTGCAGAACCTGGCGGCTGGCGGCAACGCGCAGCGCATCGGCGCGCAGATCCTGATCGAGGATCGAAGCGGTAACCTTCACGCGTTCACCCGGGTTTTTCGGGTTGGCGTACCAGTCGGTCACGATCACGCCGCCGTTGCTGTCGGTCTGGGTGATCTGCATGAACGAAAGCGTATCGATCGCGGCGCGCCACAGATAGGCGTTGACGCCGATGGTGGTTACGCGGCTGGCGGCGAGGTCCGCCTTGGGGCGGCTCTTCTTGCCGCAAGCGGTAACCGAGAGCGCAAGCATCAGAACAAGGCCGGTCTTGGCCAGAATGGACTTGCCCAATACGGTCTTGGTTTCGCGGCTCGAAGAAGTGCCAGTCATCGTCACTCGGTTCCTGTCAAAATGGGTTCGGCCACCTTACCGGCCACCACACGTTCCGCCTCTATAACCGTGAGGCGGCGCGCGGCAAGCTTTGATGCGCGGCCCGGCACCAAGGCGGGATCGGGGTTTAACCCCCAGTGAACGGCGCGCAGCCACGGATCAGCCCTGAAGTCACGCCTGTGTACCCTTGTGCAATTTTGCTTGGATTCAATTGGGAAGAGGCGCAAACTGCACGCCTGCCTGCCGAGTCCCTTGTCAGGGTGGGTTCAGGTTATTTGGGGCATGGATGGACTGCCATGATCAGGGCCAAGGACATTGAAGCACGCTTTTCGGGGTTTTCCCCGGCGGTGCTGATCGCCAGCGCGGTGGGGCTGCTTGTCCTGCCGAGCGCGGTCCTCGCCTTTTCCTCGTCCTATGAACCGCGCACCGTTTCACTGAATGAACGCGCCGCCATGGGCACGATCACGCCGGCATCGGTCGATCCCGCGCTTGCGCGGCAGATCAGCGTGCGCAGCCTGCCGCAGGGCCAGGTCTTCCGCTTTACGCCCGCGGGCATCGCCGGCCGTCCCGACCGGTCGATCACCGTCGCGGTGCGCGTCGATGCGACCACGGCCCGCGCGGTCAACGTGCGCAACGCGGTTGGCGAAACCTCGGCCAGCAAGATGAGCCCGCTGGGCATTGCCCCCACGGCGTACAACCTTGGCGTGGCGCGCGGCTATCAGGGCTTCACCCTGCCCAAGGAGGCGCGCCGCAGCGAAGACCCGGCGCTGGCCAGCTTCTCGCTCAGCGCCGGTCCGAAAGACCTGCCGTCGCGCTTTGCCCCGCGCATCTCGCTGGACAACCGCGAAACCGCCGGGCGGGCGCCGCGCACCTTCAGCGGCAATGGCGAGGCTACGGTCGATCTGGGCGGATCGTACCGAGTCGGCAAGAACCTGAACGTCACCGCCGGGGTCCGCTATTCGCAGGAACGCGAACGGCTGGTGCCGCTTACCGATGGCCGTCAGGACAGTCAGGCTGTTTACGTCGGGACCCAGTTCCGCTTCTGATCCGCTTTCGGGTGCTGTTCCGCCAGGATCATCGCAGAATCACCCAATCGCTACCTTGCCGAACCTTGCTCCTGCGCCTAGCCTTTGTGTCAGGAGAGGCACCTCAAGGCACAAGGATTCGACGACTATGGCAAGAGTGGCGATCGTTACCGGCGGAACCCGCGGCATTGGTGAGGCGATCAGCCTTGCGCTCAAGGAAATGGGGTTCACCGTTGTCGCCAACTATGCAGGCAACGAGGCCGCCGCGGCCAAGTTCACCGCCGACACCGGTATCCCCGCCTACAAGTGGGACGTGGGCGATCATCAGGCCTGCATCGATGGCTGCGCCAAGGTGGAGGCCGAGGTTGGCCCGATCGACGTGGTGGTCAACAACGCTGGCGTGACGCGCGACGGCGTGCTCCACAAGATGAGCTTCGATGACTGGAACGATGTCATGCGCATCAACCTGGGCGGCTGCTTCAACATGGCAAAGGCCACCTTCCCCGGCATGCGCGAACGTGGCTGGGGCCGCATCGTCAACATCGGTTCGATCAACGGGCAGGCTGGCCAGTACGGCCAGGTCAACTATGCCGCCGCCAAGTCCGGCATCCACGGCTTCACCAAGGCGCTGGCCCAGGAAGGTGCGAAGTACGGCGTCACCGTCAACGCCATCGCGCCCGGCTATATCGATACCGACATGGTTGCCGCCGTGCCCGCGCCGGTGCTGGAAAAGATCGTCGCCAAGATCCCGGTCGGCCGTCTGGGCCAGGCCAGCGAAATCGCGCGCGGCGTGGCCTTCCTCTGTTCGGAAAACGCCGGCTTCGTCACCGGATCGACGATGAGCATCAACGGCGGCCAGCACATGTACTAAGAGTGGAGCGGCGTTCGCTTTCGCCGCCGCCCGCTCCTTGCGATCTAGTCGATAACGATACCAACCACTTTCCAGGCGCCGCCTTCCTCGGCAAGTGAAAGCGTTTCGGTGATCGCTCCCTGTTTGCTGGTCATGGTCCGGAACTTGACGATGCGATAGCCATTGGGCGGAGCAGGCACCCATTCGTTGCTGATCAGGGTGCGTCCGCTGGTCGCCCCATATTGGGCGCGAACACCGGTGGCTGCCGCAGTCCAGCCCGAGACCGTGTTGTTGCGGCGAAACGACTGGCCCGTTTGCGCATAGGCTGCTTTCCAATCCTCCTTGTCGACCAGTGCCAGCCAGGCTCTGGCCGACTGTTCGACAACGGCGGGCGCGACGGCTTCGCTGGTGGCACCGGATCCTGCAGAGGACAGGGTCCCGAAGGATGACAGGGCAAATAGAGCAAGAACAAGCGACATGATGGCACCTCCTGTGATGGCCCAGACCCTGCGGCGCCTTGCCGCTGCGCGTGGACCGGATGCCGTAGATGATGACGGGTGATCCGCATCAGCCGCATCCCCCAAACCCTTGTCCCCAAGCATTTGGTGGGCCTCGCCCTCGGCGTCACGCAGCCGCCGCGCCGCCTCGCGGCTGCTCGAAACCCCAAGCTTGCGCCGCGCATCGCGCAACCGCTCGTTGATCGTATGGACGGAAAGTCCCAGCACGCGCGCGCTCGACTTGGCATCGTGGCCGCCTAGCAGCAGGCGCAAGGTCTGCTTTTCCTTGTCACTGAGCAGTTCGAGGCATTCACGCATGGTGCAAAGACTAAGAAACCTTGGGCCCAGCGGCCACCCCAAATTAATCGTACCCACCCCGCTTGAGGATCGGTTAGGAACGCACCATGACCTCCCCCTTCCACCCCCCGGTCAAGCGCTCGATCGAGATCGCCGGGCACAAGACCTCTATCAGTCTGGAACCGCTGTTCTGGGACTGGTTGCGGCAAATGGCCGAGGCAGAGGGCGTGCCGGTCAACGCGCTGGTTGCGCGGATCGATGTCGAGCGTATGGCGGCGGATACGCCTCCCGGGCTGGCAGGCGCGATCCGGCTGTGGCTCGTGGCCAATTCGGGCTTGGTTTCAGACCTGCCCGAGTAGCAGCCCGGCCACGGCGCTGAACGCCAGCACTTCGAACACCGATCGCTTGAACCGGAACAGCAGCAGCGCCGCCAGCGCCGCGATCAGTCCGGCGCGCCAGTTGAACAGCAGCAGGTTGGCCTTTTCGAACAGGACATATAGCGTGAACCACAGCGCCAGGTTGGCGATGACGCCCACCACCGCTGCGGTGATCGCCGCCAGCGCCGCCTGCAACGAGGCCACCCGCTCGATCGCCGCCATCCACGGCGCCAGCGTGCAGATCCACAGGAAGCACGGCGCGAAGGTGACCCAGGTGTGAGCAGCGCGCCGAGCAGCGCCGCGACCAGCGGATTGAACGGATCGGGCGCGCGCAGGGCGGCAAGGAAGCCGACGTGCTGCGTCACCAGAATCAGTGGCCCCGGCGTCGTTTCAGCCAGCCCCAGCGCATCGGCCATTTCGCCGGGCGTGAGCCAGACGTACTGCTCCACCGCCGCCTGCGCCATCCACGACAGCACCGCATAGGCGCCGCCGAAGGTCGCCACCGCCAGCTTGGAAAAAAAGGCGCCGATCTGCCACAGCACGTGATCGGTCCCCAGTGTCAGCGCGATCAGCACCATCGGCAGAGCCCAGATGCCTGCCCAAGTGATCAGCGATATCGCGCTTTCGCGGATCAGGCTGGCGCTTGGCGGCAGCGGTTCATGGCTTTCCCAGACATGCGCGTCGAGAAGGTCCGGCCGCGTCACGCCCACGACCGCGCCGATCACGCCCGCGCCAAGGATCACCAGCGGAAAGGCCAGCCCCAGCGCGGCGAGCGCGACAAAGCTCGCCATGGCCAGCCCCATCTTGAACTGGGTGCCCAGCGCCCGCTTGGCGATGCGCGCCACGGCCTGCGCGACAATGGCAACGACTGCCGCCTTGATCCCAAGGAACAAGGGCTCGAACCACGGCTGCGCGGACAGCGAGACATAGAAGATCGAAAGCAGCAGCATGACCAGTGCCCCCGGCGCGACAAACAGCAGCCCCGCGGCAAGACCGCCCTTCAGGCCATGCAGGCGCCAGCCGATCCAGGTGGCAAGCTGCTGCGCTTCGGGTCCGGGCAGCAGGTGGCACAGGTTGAGCGCGCGCAGATAGGCGCCTTCATCCACCCAGCCGCGCTCCTCCACGACTTCGCGGTGCATCAGCGCGATCTGCCCGGCCGGGCCGCCGAACGACAGGCAGCCGATGCGCGTGAAGGTGCTGACGAGATCGGAATAACTGGGGGAGGTGTTGTTCATGCAGGTTCCCTCAGGCGCGGGTCAGCCACGCCTGCCAAAAAGCCGCAACGCTTGGGCGGGAACGCCTGATCGGGAGGTTGCCTTGCCCCGGTGCGGCCGAATCTAGGCAATCGGGCCGCGCTGGCAAGATGGTTTTGCTTGCCCCCTGTCAAACCCGGATCAATCCTGAGGCAGCCATCCGCCAAGGCATCTGCGCAGCTCGTCTGGCAAAGCGCTGTCGGCAGCGAAGACGAAAGTCAGTACGGTGCGATCGGCCCTGCTGACGGTCATTTCCCCGCCCCTTGCCAAAAGGTCGGTCAGCGCCGCTGGCACGGTCAGGCGCAGACCCGCCGCGCCGCCGCGCCACGGTTCGCCGGCAACGTCAAACCGGTGCCCCGCCATCGTTACCGTATAGGCACCCGCCTCCAGCGGATCGGGGCCAGCCTGCTTCGGACTGAACGACAGCACGCGGCCGCCTTGGCGCTTCACCTCGTACGAGGGCATGCCATTGATCACCACGCCGCCGTCGCCTGGCCGATGCGTGGCGCCGCACCCGGTCGGCCCCGGAAGGATCATCCAGTGCTCCGTCACTTCGCTGCGCGCCAAGGTATCGAGCACGCTCTGCGCCCGAGCGGTCGGCAGTGCCGAAAGCGCCACCAAGCCTGCAAGAATGGCCGGTGCGTACCGGCGCGGAGGCATCAATCGCCCCCGACGCGCTCGATGTTGGCGCCAAGCAGCGCCAGCTTTTCTTCCAGCCGTTCATAACCGCGATCGAGGTGATACAGCCGGTGAACCTGCGTTTCGCCTTCTGCCGCAAGCCCGGCGATGACGAGGCTCATCGACGCCCGCAGGTCGGTCGCCATCACTTCCGCGCCGGTCAGCTTGCCAACGCCGTGGACCACGGCGGTGCGGCCCTTGGTTTCGATGTGCGCGCCCATGCGGTTCAATTCCGGTACGTGCATGTAGCGGTTTTCAAAGATCGTTTCGGTCAGCACCGAAGATCCTTCGGCGAGGCACAGCATGGCCATGAACTGCGCCTGCATGTCGGTAGCAAAACCGGGGTAGGGCGCGGTCGACAGCGTGATCGCCTTCATCGGGCCATCGGCGGCAACATGAATTCCGCCCGGCACCTTTTCCACCGAAACGCCGGCATCGCGCAGCGCCTGGACGGTGGCGTCCATTTCATCAATCACGGCGTGCTTCAGCGTAACTTCACCGCCGGTGATGGCCGCCGCACAGGCATAGGAGCCGGCCTCGATCCGGTCCGACATCACGCGATAGGTGGCACCGTGCAGGCGCGGCACGCCGTGAATCGTCAGGTCGCTGGTGCCGATGCCCTCGATCTCTGCCCCCATGGCGACGAGCAGCTTGCACAGATCGACGATTTCCGGTTCGCGCGCGGCGTTGTGCAGGGTCGACTTGCCGGTGCACAGCACGGCCGCCATCAGCGCGTTTTCCGTCGCGCCCACCGAAACCACCGGGAAGGAATAGCGCCCGCCCGGCAGGCCGCCATCGGGTGCGATGGCGCGGACATAGCCGGCGGCCAGTTCGATCTGCGCGCCCAGCGCTTCCAGCACCTTGAGGTGCAGGTCGATCGGCCGGTTGCCGATGGCGCAGCCGCCGGGCAGCGAAACGGTCGCCTCGCCCATGCGGGCCAGCATCGGGCCGAGAACAAGGATCGAGGCGCGCATCTTGCGCACCAGTTCATAGGGCGCGACGGACGAGGTGATGCGGGTTGCTTCCAGCGTCATCACCCGGCCGAAATCTTCCGGGCGGCTGCCGGCAATCGTCGTCGAAATGCCGAACTGGTTCATCAGGTGCTGAAAGCCGTCGATATCGGCCAGGCGCGGCAGATTGCGCAGCGTCAGCGGCTCGTCCGTCAGCAGTGCGCAGGGCAGCAGCGTCAGCGCCGAGTTCTTCGCGCCAGAGATGGGAACCGTGCCGGAGAGGCGCTTTCCGCCTTCGATGATGATCTTGTCCATAAAGCGCGGTTTAGCCGCAAATATGGCGTGGGCAAGCAACAAGGTTGACGCGGCCTTGCCGGCCTGCGATTCCGCGCGGCATGTCGATGCAAAAGCCCATTCGCAAAGCGGTTTTTCCTGTCGCAGGACTTGGCACCCGGTTCCTTCCGGCCACCAAGGCCATCCCCAAGGAAATGCTGCCAATCATAGATCGCCCGCTGATCCAGTACGCGGTCGATGAAGCGCGTGAAGCCGGCATCGAACAGCTGATCTTCGTCACCGGTCGCGGCAAGACGGCCATTGTCGAACATTTCGACATGGCGTTCGAGCTGGAAACAACGATGAAGGACCGGGAAAAGACGCTGGAAGTGCTGGAGCCGACGCGCATCCAGCCGGGCAACCTGGTGACCGTGCGCCAGCAGGTGCCGATGGGCCTTGGCCACGCCATCTGGTGCGCGCGGGCGATTGTTGGCGATGAACCCTTCGCCATCTTCCTTCCCGACGAACTGATGATCGGCAAGGCGGACGGTTCCGGTGGCTGCATGAAGCAGATGGTCGAAGCCTATGAAGAGGTGGGCGGCAACCTGATCTCGGTGCTGGAAGTGCCGGAAGAGGAAGTTTCCAGCTATGGCGTGATTGCGCCGGGCGCGCGCAAGGGATCGCTGACCGAGGTTACGGGTCTGGTCGAAAAGCCGCGGCGCGAGGATGCGCCATCGAACCTGATCATTTCCGGCCGCTATATCCTGCAGCCCGAAGTGATGCGCGTGCTGGAACGCCAGCAGAAGGGCGCGGGCGGCGAAATCCAGCTGACCGACGCGATGGCGCAGATGATCGGATCGCAGGCGTTCCACGCGGTGACCTTTGCCGGGCGGCGGTTCGATTGCGGATCGAAGACCGGCTTTGTCGAGGCGACGTTGGCGCTGGCGCTGGAACGCGAAGACATGGCTGACGAGGTGCGGGCAATGGCCCGCCGTCTGCTGGACTGCTGATTGCGCGGCAGGCGCGCGCGCCCCGCGCGCCTCGCCACTCCCAAACGTAGAAAAGGGCGGCTTTTGCCGCCCTTTTCCTGGCACCTCTCCCCAGGTACCTTTTTTGCGATCGCGCGTTTGCCGCGCGTTTCGCTAAACCTTATTCGTCACCGCCCATGGCCGGCGCTTCGTTGGCAGCGGCCAGCGTCGCGGGCTTGAAGTCTCCGCCCTGCATGTAGGGCAGCGGATTGACGGCAGCGCCGGCAACGCGGACTTCGTAGTGGAGGTGCGGGCCGGTGGAACGGCCGGTCGAACCGACGTAGCCGATCAGGTCGCCCTTCTTGACGGTCTGGCCGTTGTAGACGTTGAGGCGCGACATGTGGCCGTAGCGGGTCTGGATTTCGCCGCCGTGTTCCAGGCTGACATAGAGACCATAGCTGGAGAACCATTCCGCCTTGCTGACGACGCCGTCAGCCGAAGCGTAGATCGGCGTGCCCGAAGGCGCGGCCAGATCGACACCCTTGTGAGCGCGGCGGCCACCGAGGACCGGGTGATAGCGCATGCCGAAGGCCGAGCGCAGCATGCCGGTTTCCACGGGCATCAGCGACGGGATCGAAACCGAACCGGGGATGGCGACCGGGCGGCTGGTGATGCCGGTCAGGCCCGGAACCACCGAAGACCGCTTCGGCTGGACCGACGCGGCAAGTGCGCGTCCGCCGTCGAGCTTCTGCCAGGAATTGAAGAGCGAGCGGAATTCATCGTCACCAGCTGCGGCACCGGCCTGCGACTTGGCGGCCTGGGCTTCGCGAAGCGGAGCGATGATGTCTGCGTTCGCGCTGGCGTTGGCGAATGCGGGTGCGGAAACGCCGAGAGACAGCGCAGCAACCACGAAACCAGCGATCGAACGAAGCTTGAGAACCGAAGAAACGACCACGAAAAACCCTTTTTACCGTCCAACTCGATACTGCATCGAACCAGGCGTGCGACCCGCTGGCTCTTGTTCTTTTTGGAGATGGTCGGACCCCCCGCCGTCTCTGTGGAGCGTTGCTACGAATGGTCGGCAGGCATGGCAACAGCCATGTACATTTCCCGCGATAAACCGGCTGCGAGACGCGCCGAGTCGTTGAACGGTGGCTTAACGGCACCCGAAAAGTGGCGCTTTACCTGCACTTTCCATGATTCTTCGATCGATTCACCGCGCGACGAAATGTGTGCGGCGAAATGCGTTGCGCCGATTCGAACATGGTCGATTTCATCGTCAAGGATTCGTTCGAGGATCGCCACGCCGGGCCTGTCGCCTGCCTGGCGGACCCGCTCGATCGTGGCCGGGGTGACATCGAGCCCGCGCGCTTCGAGCACCATCGGCACCACGGCTAGGCGGGCGGCAACGTCGTGGCGCGTGGCATAGGCCGCTTCCCACAAACCATCGTGCGCGGGCAGGTCGCCATAGGCCGCGCCCATGCGGTCCAGATGGCGTTCGATGATGGCGAAATGCATCGCCTCGTCGCCTGCGACCTTGAGGAAATCGGATACGAAGCCCCGCCCCATTTCCGCGCCGAATCGCCCCGCCATGTCGAGCGCGAGGTCGATCGCAACGAATTCGATATGGGCGATGGCGTGCCAAAGCGCGATGCGCCCGCGCTCCGATCCGCCCTTGCGCCGCTTGGGCATGAAGCGGGGGGCGAGCAATTCCAGCCGCTCGGGCCAGACCGGGCGATCCGGCATCGGGCAATCGAAGGCAAAGTCCAGCCGCCCCAGCCGCCAGTCGCGCGCCACGGCCCGCGCCGCCATCACCTTGGCGCGCGGTTCGCCCGTCTCGAGCGCCTGCCGGATTGCCGCGGAAACCGAGGTCAAAGCGCTTTCGCTGCCTCCAGCACCTCGGCGGCGTGGCCTTTCACCTTCACCTTGTCCCAGACGCGGGCGATGCGCCCCTCGGCGTCGAGCAGATAGGTGGTGCGGACCATGCCCATGTAGGTGCGGCCATAGTTCACCTTTTCCGTCCACACGCCCAGCGCGTCGGACAGCCCGCCTTCCGCCGCATCGCTGGCGAGCGGCGCCTTGAGGCCGTACTTGGCGATGAACTTCTGATGGCGCGCCGGGCTGTCCTTGCTGACACCGAGCAGCGCGACCCCGGCCGCTTCGAAGTCACCGGCAAGCGCGGTGAAATCCTGATTCTCCACCGTGCAGCCGGGCGTATCGTCCTTGGGATAGAAGAACACGACCGCCTTGCGCCCCTTGAGATCGGCAATCCGCAGGCTGCCACCATCGGGCGTGGTCAGGGCGATATCGGGCATCGTGTCGCCGACGGTGGGTTTGCTGCTCATAGTGCATCCAGCTCCAGTGGTTCGCCAAAGACGGTCTGCCAGGCGCGGGCGACAACCTGCCGCGCTCCGGCGAATCCATCGATCAGGCAGTCCCAATCGTCGCATTGGCAGGCGCTGGCAAGGGCCGCGCGCGGGCCGGGCGGCGGAACCTGCGAATCGGGTGCCAGCAGGCGCGCGGCGACCAGCAGACGCGTCATGGCGTCGTGCGCGCCGCCAAGGTCTGCCGGGACCAGCCCTTCCCGCGCCAGTGCCGCAATCGCTTCGGGCAGGTCCGGCGTCAGTCCCACGCCGTCGCGCAATTGCAGGTAGTGGACGATGAATTCGACATCGACCAGCCCGCCGCGCGCCAGCTTGGCATCGAGCGGGCCTTTCGCCGCCTTGTGCCGCGCCATTTCGCTGCGCATCGCCAGCACGTCGGCGCGCAGCTTTTCCGCGTCGCGCGGCCGGGTCAGCACCGCGCGGACGATCCCGTCCAGCGCCGCCTGATCTTGCTCCGGACCAAAGATCGTGCGCGCGCGGGTCAGCGCCATGTGTTCCCAGGTCCAGGCCTCTTCGCGCTGGTAGCGCTCGAAACTGTCGAGACTGACCGCCAACGGCCCCTGGGTGCCGGACGGGCGCAGCCGGGTGTCGACCTCATACAGCGCGCCTTCCGCCGTCGGCACCGATAGCGCGGCGCCGATTCGCTGGGCCAGCCGGTTGAAATAGAGCGTTGCGCCCAGCGGCCGGTCGCCGTCCGATTCGCCGTCGTGGGCGCCGGTGAAGACATAGACGAGATCGAGATCAGACGCGTGGGTCAATGCGCCCCCGCCCAGCCGCCCAAGCCCGAGGATGACGAGATCGCTGCCCTCGATCCGGCCATGAACCCTCTCGAACTCGGCAATCGTCGCGCCGGCCAGCACGGCCAGCGCCGCTTCGGCAATGCGGGCATAGGCGCGGGCGATGGCGACCGGATCGGTCATCGCGTCGACCAGCTGCACACCAAGCGCGAACCGCTTTTCGCCCACCTTGCGGCGGACGCGATCGAGCAGCCGTTCGTAATCGTCATCCGCCTCGCCCTCGGCAAATTCGGCAGCCAGCGCGCCGACTTCGCCGGGAAGGGCGAAGGCCGTGGCATCGATCAGCGGATCAAGCAGATCGGCACGCAGGGCCAGGGCATCGGCCAGCGGCTGCGCCAGACCGAGCACCTTGGCGAGCAGTTCGAGCAGGCCCGGGCGCGCTTCCAGCAGGTGGAACAGGTTGATCGCGCTGGGCAGGCGGGTCAGCAGGTCTTCCCAGCGCAGG
>JBJTLW010000146.1:0-4988 GCA_046063225.1 Novosphingobium sp.
GCTTGCACCGCATCAGGCCGTTGAAGGCGTGCGGGTTGCGCTGGACCGAGGCAAAGATGTCCTCGATGACTGGCTCCACCTGCGCCGCCTTGATCGTCTTGCCCAGCCGTGCCTGCAGGAACATGCGGCTGACGACCTTCCGCGATTCGCCCGCAACCTTTTTCGCCAGGCCAAATTCACGCGCCATCGGCTGCGGCGCAGTGGATCGCAGGTCGATCGGGGCGGGCTTTTCAGCGCGGACCGGCGCATGGGCGCGGCGCACGGTGCGGAATACCGACGGCGGCGGCGTGTTGGAGTGGTTGTCCTGCGTAACCCTTCGCGGGAGAGCGCGGAGATCGAGGCCCTTTTCGGTGTCAATGACCACCGTATCGAGCGCCGAATGCTGCAATTCGGCCAGCATTGAGGGGTCATCGAGCAGGAACCGCGATTTCCAGAACGGGTGTTTGAACCAGCTGCCCTCCAGCTTGTGCAGGAACATGCCAAGTTCAACCTGGGAAATCGCAATTCGCTTGAGCATCGTTTCACCGGAAAATCAGGTTGGTTCCCGGTTCTGTTACTGTCCGCCCGTTCAAATTCTCGCGCTTCGCACCTAGGTAAAATCCGAAGGATGGGGTCAAAGAAGCGCCTGCGCCAGCACCCGGAGGTCTGCCAAGGACTGCATCAGCCCTGCCCCGCCGGTGATGGTCTGCACGCAAACATGATCGGCCCCGGCATCGTGGTGTTCGCGCACCCGGGCGGTGATGGCCTCCGCATCGCCCATGGCAAAAATGCCGCCGAGCAAGGCATCGCTCTCCGTCTCGATATCGGCATCGGTAAAGCCCAGCCGCTTCCACGAATTCACATAGTTGGGCAGCCGCGCGTAATGGGTAAGCGCTTCCACCGCCTTGGCCCGGGCGCTGGCGGGATCGCTGTCCAGCACGACGCCCTGTTCGGGCGCGACCAGCTTGCCCGGCCCCATGATCGCACGAGCCTCGGCGCTGTGCGACGGCGCGACGAGGTAGGGGTGCGCGCCGGCCGTACGCTGGCCCGCCAGTTCGAGCATCTTCGGCCCCAGCGCGGCGAGGCAGGTCTGCGCCAGCGGCATTCCCGCCGCTTCGAAGGCATCGAGCCAGGCGGCCATCTTCGCCACCGGGCGGTTCCAGTTTTCGCCGATAAGCGGCCCGTGGCTGACGCCGAGGCCCAGCATCACCCGCCCCTTGTGATTATCAGGCAGGGCGTTGAACCAGGCAGCGATATCGGCCGGTTCGTGCTTCCAGATGTTGAGGATGCCGGTGGCGATGACCACGCGGGAGGTGGCGGCCAGCAGGTGATCGAGATCGCCCGTCACATCGCCGCCGATGCCGCCCGGAACCCAGATCGCGCCATAGCCAAGGTCTTCGATTTCCGCCGCGCCGCGCGCCGCCTGCGCTTTGTCACCGAAGCGCAGCTCCATCGACCATACGCCCACCTTGCCGAGATCCATCATCCACGCTCCGATACAAATGTGCCGGCATTGGCGGCGCAAAGCGCTGGTCTGTCAACGCGAAAGGGCCGCCTCCCGATGGGGAAGCGGCCCTAATTCGCTCCGGCGTTATGCCGGGATCGCTGCCTTACTTTGCCTGCGGAGCGGCCGCAGCGGCGTTGTCCGGCAGACCGCCCAGCTGGGTGACCAGCTTGGTATAGCCATCAAGGTAAGCCAGCACGATGACCTGGCCGATGTCGGTATCGGTGTAACCGGCACCGCCCGCCGCGGCGAGACCGCCAGCCCAGCCCACGCCGCCGCCGCCGCCAAAGCTGAGGTCGCTCTTGCGGGCATAGCCTTCGACCAGCGCCATTTCCTCGGTCGTGCGGGCGTTGACCACCGACAGGGTGACCTTCGCTTCCTTCTTGTTGACCGACAGGCCACCGAGCAGGCCGCCAAAGGTGCGGCCACCGATCATGCCGCCAAGGCCGCCCATCATGCCGCCGCCGCCAGACTTCTTGTTGGTGGTGACGATATCGGGCTGCAGGAAGTAATCGGCCGCCTTGACCTGGCCCTTGCCGAGGTTCGAGCCGTCCTGCAGTTCGCCGTTATCGGCCATGGCGCGTTCCATGGCGCGGCTCTGCATCGAGCGGCCACGGTTCACCAGGCTGAAGCAGCCGGACTTCTGGACGAACAGCTTGATGATCGCCTCGGGGCTGCCGAGGTTCATTTCCCGCCACCACTGGTTGTCGGGTTCGACAATGGCGACCGTGCCGAGATTGCGGGTGCAGACCGGGATCTGCGCTTCGCCCTTCTTCTGGGCCTGATGGCCCGAAGAGCCCTTGTCAGCCGCCATTGCGCTGGTGCCGCCGATTGCAATGGCCATGGCCGCAAGGCTGCAGATAAACTTATTCATCACGTCGCACTCCCCAATGAAAGCGTCGGCGCCAATGCCCTCCAGCAAAGCCGACGCTTGGAACTTCGTTGCGACCCGTCCAATCGCTCAAGCCCGCGGGCAAGGCAAATGACGAATGCTGTTAGTACCGTCAAAGACCCATGTTGTCGATAAGCCGGGCCTTGCCGATGCGCGCCGCGACCAGCAGGCGGGCCGGCCCATCCCCGCGTTCGGCAAGGGGCGCGAGCGAATCGGCATCGCAGACCTGAGCATAGTCGACGGCCGAAAACCCGGCGGAGAGGACCGCGCCTTCCAGCGCGGCAAGCGCCTCGGCAATTGCCTGCCCACCGTTGATCGCGGCAATCGCCGCCTGCATGGCGCGCGGCAGGGCGGCGGCGGCCTGCCGTTCATCCGCCGTCAGGTACGCATTGCGCGAGGACATGGCGAGGCCGTCCGCCTCTCGCACAGTGGCAACACCCAGGATGTTGTCCGCCAGCGGCAGCGACAGATCAAGGTCGCCGGCCATGCGGCGGATCACCGCCAGCTGCTGCCAGTCCTTCTCACCGAACAGCGCGATATCAGGCCGCACCTGGTTGAACAGCTTGCACACCACGGTGGCGACGCCATCGAAATGGCCGGGCCGGGCGGCACCGCACAGGCCATCGCTGACCCCGGTGACCGATACGTTGGTGGCATAGCCCTGCGGATACATCACCGCGCCATCGGGGTTCCACAGCAGCGACACGCCCTCGCGCTCAAGCAGCTCGCAATCGCGCTCGAACGGGCGGGGATAGGAGGACAGGTCTTCATTCGCGCCGAACTGGCGCGGGTTGACGAAGATCGACACGACAACGTGCGCCGCCTGTTTCCTTGCCTCGCGCACAAGGGTAAGGTGTCCTTCATGCAGCGCGCCCATGGTCGGCACCATGGCGATCCTGCCATCGCGCCGCAGCGCCTCGACCGCGCTGCGTAGTGGATCAATGCGATTGACGATTTGCACGGCCCGAGTCCCTTGCGTTAAAGACAGGGCCACCTAGCGCGACAGACGTGCGCAGACAAACAACTCAAAGGCAATCAGAACACCGTGACTTCCGCCAAAGGCCCGCATCGTATCGTATTCGCCAATGAAAAGGGCGGCACCGGCAAGTCGACGACGGCCGTCCACATCGCCATCGCGCTGGCCTATATGGGGGCAAAGGTGGGCGCGGTGGATCTCGATCCGCGCCAGCGCACCCTGCACCGCTACATGGAAAACCGCGCCGAAACCGAACGCCGGCGCGGCATCACCCTGCCCAGCGCCCGGTTTGAGGTATTCACGGGCGATAGCGTGGAACAGCTGGACGCCCTGTCGCGGGACGTGGGCCAGGGGCTGGACTTCCTGGTCTTTGATACACCAGGCCGCGACGATCTGTTCGCCCGCCACGCCGCCACCGGTGCCGATACGCTGGTAACGCCGCTGAACGACAGCTTCGTCGATTTCGATCTTATCGGCCAGGTCGATGCCGAAACCTTCAAGGTGCGCCGCCTTTCGTTCTATGCCGAACTGATCTGGGAAACGCGCAAGAAGCGCGCGATGATGACCATCGAGCAGGGCCGGCGCGAACTGGACTGGGTGGTGGTGCGCAACCGCACCGGTCATACCGAGGCGCGCAACCAGAAGCGTCTGGAGGGCGCGCTGACCGAACTGTCGAAGCGCGTCGGCTTCCGCATCGCCAACGGCCTGTCGGAACGCGTGATCTACCGCGAACTGTTCCCTTCGGGCCTGACCCTGCTCGACAAGGGCCATCTGGGCGATCTCGGCACCAGCCACCTTGTCGCCCGGCAGGAGCTGCGCGCATTGCTTGCCTCGCTGGCCCTGCCCATGCCAGACAAGCAGCAAGCCGCGCTGGCGCTCGCCTGAGCCCGGCAATCACCTGAACCAAGGAAACAATTGCATGGTTCGTCTGTTGATGATGGCAGTGGTGATATCCGTCGCCTGCCGAGCCATCTTCGGGAAATGGCCTTGGGAATACCTGAAGCCCAGTCCAACGCGCCAGCAGGCGGTGTTCAAGGCGCGCAAGCTGCTGGCCGTGCAGGCCGGAGCGGGCCGTCAGGACATTCTCGATGCACACAGGCGGCTGATCGCCATGGTGCATCCCGATCGCGGCGGGACAAACGCCCAGGTCCACGAAGCCAATGCAGCGCGCGACCTGCTTCTTGACGAACTGCCATACGAAAGCTGACCAACCTGATGACCCATGCCTTTCACCCCACAGTCCTGCGCGAATACGATATCCGCGGCATCATCGGCGAAACGCTGGGCGCGGAAGATGCCTATGCCATCGGCCGCGGCTTTGCCACGCTGATCCGGCGCGCGGGCGGCACCCGCGTGGCCGTTGGCTATGACGGGCGGATCAGTTCACCAATGCTGGAAGAAGCGCTGGTATCGGGCCTTAACGCCAGCGGCGTGGACGCGGTGCGCGTCGGCCTGGGGCCAACGCCGATGCTGTATTACGCCGAGGCATCAATGGAAGATGTACAGGGCGGCATTCAGATAACTGGCAGCCACAATCCCGCCAATTACAATGGCTTCAAGATGGTATTTTTTGGCCGCCCGTTCTTTGGCGCGGACATCCTGAAACTGGGCGAAATGGCTGCCGGGGGCGACTGGAT
>JBJTLW010000016.1:0-3231 GCA_046063225.1 Novosphingobium sp.
ATTTCGGTATCGGCGATCACGCTGACCGGCTGTCCCGACTGGTCGATTTCAAGGCGGCTGCCCGATGCGGTGACGGTGATCTCGTGATCGCGGACTATGCGGGTGCCGGTAATGCAGGGAATGTCATTGCCATCCACCTCATCGGCACTCTGCGCCATGGCAGGCGCGGCGGCGACGAACGAACAACCCAAAAGAAACAGATACTTCACGCGTGAACCTCCATCATGAACGCGTAACGCCGTTCATGGCGGAGGCACCGGCACGATTGCCGGAACCACGCTGCATCCGGATTACCCCGCCGGGTGCGGAACGACCGTCATCGGCAGGTCTCCTGGCTCCCGGATCGACATCTGCACCCGCCTTCCCGGTTCGAGAACCAGTGGCATGTGGAGTGCAAACTCCCCGGTCACAGTTGCGGGGGCAGCGCGGGATTGGAACCCGCTTCCCTCTTAGGCCCGGCGTGAACCGGACAACCCATGACGTGAGCGCGCCCTTAGCCTCGGCACCTGCGGGGTGCAAGCGAGAGGTTCATTAACCGATTCACCCTAGAAGCACGGACTGTCCCCTTCCGGCACGGCGCGGATTCGGCTGATGCGCGAGGGGGCGGTCTGGGATACGCGCTGGAGCGCGTAGCTCAGGTGCTGCGACAACCGGACTGATCGATGACTTCGAGTGCCGCCATTTCCCCCGAAATGCCCCCGCGCGACTTTGCCGCGCGGATCAGCCGGCGCGCGCCCGGCATCGGCACGCGGCGGCGTCGCAAGCATGTCGGCAAACGGGCTGCGGCGCTGCTGGCGGCCGTGGGCTTCCCCGCCATCGCCGCTCCGGGCGACTGGACGCAGCTCGCCATCGGCGATGCCGGCAAGGCCGAAGTGCAGGTCCAGCCGATGCCGTTCGAGCGCACGGGCGATTCGTTCCCCGGCTCGGCTTTCTACTATCTGGCGCCCGACGCGCCGACCAAGCCGCTCGATACCGGCGCGACTTGGGACTATGAAGAGGGTGCGGGGCCGGTCGATCCCTTCGGCGGGCCGACCGCACGGTCGCTGCGCCTGTCGGGCAGCGAGACCGACCGGGGCCGCGCGCTGACCTGCCTGACCCAGGCGATCTACTACGAAGCGGCGAGCGAGCCAGACGCCGGCCAGCGCGCCGTGGCGCAGGTGGTGCTCAACCGCGTCATGCATCCGGCCTATCCCAACACGGTCTGCGGCGTGGTCTTCCAGGGCTCTGAACGGACGACGGGCTGCCAGTTCTCCTTCACTTGCGATGGCGCATTGAACCGCGTGCCGAGCCGGATGTTCTGGCTGCGCGCCGAAGGCGTCGCGCGCGCCGCGCTGGCGGGCTATGTCTATGCGCCGGTCGGCCTTGCCACGCATTACCACACCATCGCGGTCCACCCCTACTGGGCGCCCAAGCTGAACTACCTTGGCACGATCGGCGCGCACCGGTTCTACAGCTTCAACGGACCAGCGGGTAAGCCCGGCGCCTTCCGCACCGCCTATGTCGGCGGAGAACCGCTGCCCGCGCCGCACCCGCGCAGCTCCATCCCGGCCAGCAAGGCCGATGCGACGGTCGATCCGTTGCAGATCCAGAAGGCCTATGAACAGGGCCTCAAGACCGCGCAGGACGCCAGCGTCGTTCCGGCAACCGGCGGGCTCGTTCAGTCGCGCCCGGCCCCGGCGCCCAGCTATGCGCCCGATGTGCAGGCGCGCGGCGGCGACAAGCTCTATCGCGGCGAAAAGCTGCCCGAAGCGCAGGGCATCCGGCCCGAGTACGAAAATTCGGGCAAGTGGATTGCCCAGCCCGGCACCTGATTCCCCTGGCAGCGAACGAGCGCGGCCGGTTCCTGCAGCAGGGTAAACAGGTGTAAACCATAGCCGGTGACGAAGCCTTGTCAGCCTGCTGTTAGAGAGACGCTCCAAGACAACGACAAGACGAGCGCCACCGCCCCATGTCCCTTCGCTTCGCCCCTTCACGCAATGCCAACGATGCCATTCTCGCGCGGATTTTTGCGCGCAAGGGGCCCGCGCGTCCGGTCAACGACAATGGCATTCCCATTGGCGACCTGATGGCCGATCCGCAGATCATGCGCGAAACCCTGATGCACCTGGCGCAATTCGGCATGGGCGCGGCCCCGCAGGCGCGTTCGCGTGCGCTGTCGGCATTCGATGCGGGCGATGAGACGGAAGGCCGCCGGTGGCTGGCGATCTGCCGCCAGCTTGACCGTCGCATGGCCCGCACGCTGGAAAAGCAGCAGGCACGCCGCCCCGCCTGAACGGGCGCACATCTTACACCATTACAGCCGGCTTGGCGGCGCTTCCCGCTGGAGCGCCGCACCGCCTTCGACGCGCGCATGGAGTTATTGCAAATGCTTCGCAATTGCAATGAAAAGGCTGAATCCGGCCATTTCCGGACTTGCAATCGGCAAATCACGCGCCTAGGGCAGTCGGCGTAACCGGGCCACCCACATGCCAGCGGGACTAGTGCGGCACGCCCTTTATCGCGAGATTCTCCCGCAGCAGGGAAGTGGATATCATGGCTCGCAAGAAGATTGCCCTTATTGGCGCCGGTAACATCGGCGGTACGCTGGCGCACCTCGCCGCACAGAAGGAACTGGGCGACGTCGTCCTGTTCGACATTGCCGAGGGCGTTCCCCAGGGCAAGGCGCTGGATCTGCTGCAGTGCGGCCCGGTCGAAGGTTTCGATGCCAACGTCACCGGTTCCAACGATTACAAGGACATTGCAGGCGCTGACGTGGTCATCGTCACCGCTGGCGTTCCCCGCAAGCCGGGCATGAGCCGTGACGATCTGCTCGGCATCAACCTCAAGGTGATGAAGGCCGTCGGCGAAGGCATCAAGAACAACTGCCCTGACGCATTCGTGATCTGCATCACCAACCCGCTCGACGCGATGGTCTGGGCGCTGCGCGAATTTTCCGGCCTGCCGCACAAGAAGGTGGTCGGCATGGCGGGCGTGCTCGATTCGGCGCGCTTCTCCACCTTCCTCGCGCAGGAATTTGGCGTTTCGGTGCGTGACGTTTCCAGCTTCGTGCTCGGCGGCCACGGCGATACCATGGTGCCGGTTGCCGGCTACTCCACGGTCAAGGGCATCCCCGTGCCCGATCTGATCAAGATGGGCCGCTCCACCCAGGAACGGATCGACGCGATCATCAAACGCACCGCCAACGGCGGCGGCGAAATCGTCGGGCTGCTCGGCACCTCGGCGTTCTATGCC
>JBJTLW010000147.1:0-26593 GCA_046063225.1 Novosphingobium sp.
GCGTGGCGGCATTGGCGATGTTCGACGTGATCAGCCCCATGCGCTGCGAGCGCAGCTGAAGCGCCACTCCGTGTATGCCGAAAAGTCCTTCGCTCATGGCTTGCATCTGCCTTTCGCAACTGTGCGCGACTGTTTCAGCAAGCCCCGTGCCAATTGCCGGAAATAAGCATTTCTGCGGGTTTTGACGCGGCCGGGCGGCAAAGGCCTGCCGGAAAGCGGCAAAGTTTGGCCGATGGCTGAATTGCCGCGCGGCTGGCCGTTCTTGGCTCCATGACCATCGACAGCCTTATCGACGGGCCCAGCGCCCTCATCGTCCTCGGCGGCACCATCGCGGCCACCGTGCTGCGGTGCGGCTGGCGCGAATGCGCGGTGACGGCGTCGGAGATCGCGCACCTGTGGGCCAAGCCCTTTGCCGCCGATGAGGCGCGCGCCGAACTGGCGCGGCAGGTGCAGGACATTCGCCAGGACGGGCTGCTGCGCGCCGAACCGCACCACACGGGCGACGCCGAATTTGACGAGGCGACCGACGTGCTGTTCCGCAAACGCTCGATCGCGGCGCTGGTCGCGGCGCACGAAAAGCACCGCGCGCGGCGGCTGGCGATGAGCAACACCGCCGTCCGCCTGTTCGCCCAGGCGGCCGAGCTGGCGCCGGTCTTCGGCATGGTCGGCACGCTGATTTCGCTCAATCGCCTGCCGGTCGGCATGGCCAACGGGGACTTTTCCAGCGCCATCGGCATGGCCGTGCTGACCACGCTTTACGGCCTGCTGGCTTCCAACCTGCTATTCGCGCCGATCGCCCGCGTCATCGAACGCGCCGCCAACGCCGAAGAGTCCGCGCGGCAGGAGATTGTCGACTGGCTGGCCGCGCAGCTTTCCGAATCCGAACCCTCGCTCGGCCCGGTCGAGCGGCGTCGTCGGCCGGAGGCGGCGTGATGGCGCTCGCCCCGGTTCAGGTGCGCGCGGGCGTGGGATGGCAATACGCCTTCACCGACCTGGCGCTGATCCTGTTCATGATTTCCGCTGCCGGCCTCGCGAAAGCACCCGCCGCCGCCGCGCCGCCCGCGCCGCCGATCTCCGCCGCGCCCGAACTCGCCGATCCGGTCAGCCTGTGGCGGCCGGCAGAAGGCGGCCCGGCGCTCGGCGAATGGCTGGCGCAGCAACCGCGCGACAGCCGCCAGCGTCTGACAATCGTTGCGCGCTATGCCGGGTCCGATGCCGCCAGCGCCTCGGCCCGCGCGGCATCGCTGATGAAGCAGGCCAGCGGAGCGGCCGGTCCGCTGCGCATGGTGATCGAACCGGGCGATGCGGACGAGATTGCCGCCGCGCTGACCTGGGACGCCGCGCCCGCGCCGGTTCCCGCGCCTGCCACCAAACCGATTTCCGAAGCCGAAGGACCGCAAAGGCCATGAAACGCACGTTCCTGTTTGTTGCCGCGCTGGCGCTGCCCGCCACGGCGCAGGCCCAGTCGGTTACCGATCTCGCCGCGCTCGACCGCGCGGTAGAGACTTTTACCGGCGCCCCCATCGGCGCACCGGGCGGTGCTGCCCAGCCGGTTGACCGCCGGCTCCACCTTGCCCGCTGCGCCGCGCCGCCCGCGCTGTCCTGGTACGGATCGCGGCGCGATACGGTGCTGGTGCGCTGCCCCGATGCCGGATCGTGGCGCATCTTCGTGCCGCTGTCTGCCGGATCGACGCCCGAACAGTCCGCCCCCGCCGTGCTGCGCGGCGAGGCGGTGACGATTGCCGTTGCGGGCGAGGGCTTTTCCGTCGCCCAGGCCGGCGAAGCGCTGGAACCGGGAGCCGTTGGCGCGTGGATCCGCGTGCGCAGCGCCCAGGCCAGCGCCCAGCCGATCCGCGCGAAAGTGGTGCGCCCCGGGCTGGTTACGGTCGATATCGGCAACGGTTTGCCGTGACGATGCGGCAAAAATTTTCCGCCGCCCTTAATTCCCTTGCCGGATCGCCGTTCTGCCCCTCGGACAAACACGGAGCGGCATTATGCCAATTGATTCCACCCCCCCGGCAACGTCGCCCATCGGCGGCCTGCGAGCGGTCAATTCATCCGATGCGCGCCTGCTTCAGAAAAGCGTGGGCGATCGCCCTGCCGCCCCCGCCGGCGGTTCGGCGCCTTCGGTCGTCGTCACCAGCCAGAGCTTTGCGGCCGGGCCACCTCCGGTGGACAGCGAACGCGTCGCAGAGGTTCGCAAGGCTGTTGAATCCGGCACCTATCCGCTGGTCCCGGCCACGGTTGCCGACGCCATCATTGCTGCCGGAATGCTGCTGAGGAACCCCAAATGAGCTCAGAACCCAGTGTTGCCCTGCGTGACAGCCTTCGGCAGATGGTTGCCGTTCTGGAAGACGAACGGCAGGCGCTTGCCGGCCTTGACCTTGATGGCATCGTCGGTGCCGCGCAGGACAAGGGCGCGCTGTGCGACCATCTGGCCGAGGTTGAACCGGCGCAGGTGGACGAGGAATGCCGCGGTCTGCTGGAAGCGGCGCGCCGCCTGAACGAGGTAAACCGCCAGGTTCGCAACCTGATTGCGGCCAATGTCTCGGCTCGCCTCGATGCGCTCACCGGCTCGGCCGCGCTCTATCGCACGCGTCCGGCCTATGCCTATGCCGGGGCACGCTGAGCCGCAGAGCCGAAACGCGTTTGGCACGCCTCTTGCTGAACCCTTGAGCGGATCCACCGCTGCAAGGGGGCAGACGTTTGAGCCAGATACAGCCGATTGCCGGAATGCCGCGAGAGGTGCCGGTGCGCGAAGCCATCGCGCAGGCCGCCAGCGCCACCGGCGTCGATTTCGATTTCCTGCTCGCCCAGGCGCGGATCGAATCCAACCTGAAGCCCAATGCCCGCGCCGCCACCAGCTCGGCCGCCGGGCTTTACCAGTTCACCAATTCCACCTGGATGGCGACTTTCGCGCGCCACGGCGAAAAGCACGGCTTCGGCTGGGCCGCCGCATCGCTGTCCAACCCGGCGCTGCGTAACCAGGCCATGGCGCTGCGCTTCGATCCGCAAGTGTCGGCGCTGATGGCGGGCGAACTGGCGAACGACAACCGCACCGCGCTGACGCAGACGCTGGGCCACGCGCCCGATGCCAGCGAGCTGTACCTTGCCCATTTTCTGGGTTCGGCCGGGGCCAGCCGCTTCCTCAACGCGCTTGCCACCGATCCGGCGCAAAGCGCGGCGGGGCTGCTGCCTGCCGCCGCCGGGGCAAACCGGGCGATCTTCTATGCCCCCGGCGGCGCGCCGCGCTCGCTCAGCGAAGTGATGGGCGTGATCCGCGCCAAGGTGGAAGGCGCCATGGCCAATGGCGATGGCGCCGATCCAGCCACCGGCGCGCCCTATGGCCTGCCGGGCTGGACGCTTGCCGGCTACGATCCTTCGGTCAGCCCGGTCGATCAACCCGTGCCCGCGCCTCCGCCGGTTCCGATGGGGCCGATTGCCCGCGAATTTCACGCCGCCGCGCCCGGATTTGCCGCGCCCGGCGCGCTGCAACCGCCGCCGCGCCCGTCGATGTCGGAAACCCTGCGCGAAGCCTTTGCGCTCAACACCAATGCCGGTGCCGCCGCGCCCGGCCACGTCCGCACCGCCTATGCGCGGCTTGCGGCGCTGGGGCTGTGATCATGGGGCACATTCGCACACCCTTCGTCATTGCGAGGCCGCAGGCCGAAGCAATCCAGGGCGGCAGCGTCCTGTGCTCTGGATTGCCGCGTCGGCTTCGCCTCCTCGCAATGACGAAGGTGGAACTTGATCGGATCAGGCCATGCTGAATAAGCTCGGCAATCTGGCCACGCTGGCGCTGCCCGCCGCGATCCTCAGCCTGATCCTGCTGATGATCGTGCCGGTGCCGACGCTGCTGCTCGACATCTGCTTCGTGCTCAACATCGCGCTGTCGGTGGCCGTGCTGATGGCCGCGCTGAACGCGGAAAAGCCGCTCGATTTCTCGGCCTTTCCCTCGGTCCTGCTGTTCGCCACGCTGTTTCGGCTGGCGCTCAACGTCGCCTCCACCCGCGTCGTGCTGGTCAACGGCCACGAAGGCGAGGGTGCCGCGGGCAAGGTGATCGAAGCCTTTGGCGAATTCCTGATCGGCGGCAATTTCGCCGTCGGCCTGTTCGTCTTCATGATCCTGATGATCATCAACATGGTCGTCGTCACCAAGGGCGCGGGCCGCGTGTCGGAAGTGTCAGCGCGCTTCACGCTGGATGCCTTGCCGGGCAAGCAGATGGCGATCGACGCCGATCTCGCCGCCGGGCTGCTCACCGCCGATGAAGCCAAGGCGCGGCGCAAGGAAGTGGGCACCGAAGCCGATTTCTACGGCGCGATGGACGGCTCCTCCAAGTTCGTGAAGGGCGATGCCATTGCCGCCCTGCTGATCCTGGGCGTCAACATCATCGCCGGCTTCTGTCTGGGCATGATCAGCCACGGCCTGTCCGCCGGGGAAGCGGCGCAGAAATACATCACGCTGGCCGTCGGCGATGCGCTGGTGGCGCAGGTTCCGGCGCTGCTGCTGTCGATCGCAGCGGCGGCCATCGTCACCCGCGTGTCGGACAATCGCGATCTTGCCGGGCAGATCGGCGGGCAGTTTTCCAGCCCGACCACATGGCTGCCCGTGGCGCTGATCCTTGCCGCCATCGGCTGCATTCCGGCCATGCCGCAAAGCATTTTCCTGCCCGCGGCCGGCGGTGCCTTTGCCCTCTATCGCAAGCTGCGCAAGGCGGCGGACCGGCCCGCGCCGGTCATCGAGCCGCCCGCGCCCGATCTTGGCCGCATCGCGCTCGAGGACGTGTCCGATCACACGCTCGTCACCATCGAACTGGGCTATGGTCTTGTCCATCTGGTGGATGACAAGCGCGGATCGCCGCTGGTGGCGCGCATCACCGGGGTGCGCAAGCAGCTGAGCCAGACCTTCGGCTTCGTCGTGCCGCAGTTCCGCGTGCGCGACGCGCTGGACATGCCGCCCAACGATTACCGCGTGCTGCTGGGCGGCGTGCCGCTGGGCGGGGCGACCGTGCTTGCGGACAAGGTGCTGGCCATCGATGCCGGGGACGCCCGTGAAGGCCACAGCCTGGGCGGGGTTGCCACGGTCGATCCCAGCTTTGGCTGCCCGGCGCTGTGGATCGATCCCGGCCAGCGCGATCATGCCGTGGCCGAAGGCTTCCTGACGGTCGATCCCGGCACGGTCATCGCCACGCACCTCAACCAGTTGCTCGCGGCCAGCCCGCAGGCCCTGCTTGGCCCGGACGAGGTCCGCGCAATCATCGACGGGGTGAAGGAAAGCGCCAGCGGCCTGGTGGAAACCGTGACGCCAACGCCGCTTGGCCTTGCCGCGCTGACCCGCCTGCTGCGCACGCTGCTGGAAGAAGGCGTGCCGATTGGGCACCCGCTGCCGATCCTCGCCAGCCTGAGCCAGGCGGTGCAGGTGACGCTGGAACACGAACGGCTGGTCGATATCGTCCGCGCCGATCTGGGCGGGCTGATCGTCGGGCGCATCTGTTCGCCGGGTGAGCGCCTGCCGGTGCTGACGCTCGACGCCAACCTGGAACAGGCCATCGTCCAGGGGCTGCACGATCCATCGACCGGGCAGCCCGTGGTCGAACCCGAACTCGCCCGCGCCATTGGCGAGCGCGTTGCCGCCGCCGTTGCCGCGCAGCCGCCGGGCGCTCCGCCGCCCGCGCTGATCGTCCAGCCGCGCGCGCGCCGCGCCCTTGCCGCGCTGCTGCGGCTGCGGGTGCCGGCCTGCACCGTCCTGTCGATTTCCGAACTGCCGCCCGCCCAGCCGATCGAGGTTCTCTCGGTCATCGGCGGCGAGGCACCAGCCGCCGAACCGCCGGCCCTGTCGCCGCCCATCCTCGATCACAGTGAAGAGCTAGCCGCATGAAGCATGATCACACGCCCTTTGCCGCCGCCCGCAACGCCTATCGGGGCGACACGGCCGACCGGGTCCGCCGGTTCCTGCCCATGGTCCGGCGGCTCGCCTGGCACGTCCACGGATCGGGCCGGCCGGGGATCGAGCTGGAAGACCTGATGCAGGCCGGCCTCGTCGCGCTCACCGAATGCGCGCAGAAGCACGCCGGCCCGGGCGAGGATGGCTTTGCCGCCTATGCCAAGCTGCGGGTGCGCGGCGCGATGGTCGATCTCATCCGCCGCAACGTGCCGCTGTCCCGCGGGGCAACCGAGCGGCGGCGCAACCTGCGCGAAAAGGAAAACGAACTGCGCGGGCAACTGGGCCGCGATCCGACCAGCGCCGAACTCGCCGCCGCCATGGGGCTCGCCGAAGCCGACCTTGCCGACATGCGGTCAAACAGCGAACCGCTGCGCTTCGAGGCGATCGACGAAGCCTTTTCGGACAGCGACATGGCCTTCGCCGATGACGCCCCCGACGCCTTCAACCTGCTCGCCGACGAAGAGGTGCGCGAGGCGCTGATCGATGCCATCGCAGCGCTGCCCGAGCGGCTGAAGCTGGTGACGCAGCTCTATTTCGTCGAGGAACTGAACTTGGCGGAAATCGCCGCCGTGCTCGACGTTTCGATCCCCCGCGTCCACCAGCTGAAAGCGCAGGCGCTGGCAAAGCTGCGCGAGGCGATGGAGGGCGTGGCGGAGATACTTTGACGGGGTACTTGCGATGGTGGTTGTGTGCGTTAAGCAATTGGCATGAAGCGTGAAATTGTTCCGACCGTCTACTTGCTCGCATCGCGGCGCAATGGAACGCTCTACCCGGGTGTGACTTCCAATTTGCCGGAACGTATCAGGCAGCACCGCGAAGGGAACTATTCCGGCTTCACGAGCCAATACAGCGTGAATCGGCTGGCTTGGTACGAAGCGCACGCCACCATGGAAACAGCGATATTGCGTGAGAAGCGCATCAAGAAGTGGAACCGTGCCTGGAAGCTTGAACTGATCGAGAAGTCAAATCCGGGCTGGGTGGATCTGGCAGAGGAATTCGGTTTCAATCCTCTATCCTAACCCAATCCCCGTCATCCCCGCGAAAGCGGGGACCCAGAACAACCGTCGAACTGGGTCCCCGCTTTCGCGGGGATGACGGACATTATGGCTTTGCCTTCCCTGCCAGCAATCCCACACTCAGCACCTGCGGCAATTGCTCCGCATCCTTGCCCGGCGCATACCACAGGTAAAGCGGCACGCCCGCCGCGCCGTGCGCCGTCAGGAACCGCGTGATCGCCGGGTCACGGCGGGTCCAGTCGCCCACCAGCACCTGCACGCGTGCCTTCTCGAACGCTGCCTTGGTTTCCTCGCGCTCGATGGCGGCCTTTTCGTTGACCTTGCAGGTCAGGCACCAGTCGGCGGTGAAATAGACGAAGACCGGCTTGCCGGATGCGCGCGCCTTGGCGAGGGCCTCTTCGGAGAAGGGCCTGGCATCGAGGATTGATTCGATTTCCCCCGCGGCGCGTTCTTCAAAGCTGCGCGGCAGCATGATCGCGGCGATCAGGATCAGCGGCACCACCTGTGCAAGGACAAGCAGGCCCGCGCTCTGCCCCATGGCCTGCCGCTTGCCGATAAAGGCAAGGTCGGCGATGACGATCACGGCCAGCACGGCGCACCATGCGGCAAAGGCACTGCCGCCCAGCCGCCAGCACAGCCACAGCAGGGCCAGCGCGGTGAGGGCCATGGGCACGGCCATCAGCTTCTTGAACCAGACCATCCACTTGCCCGGCCTTGGCAGCAAACGCCGCAGCGCGGGCACGTAGGCCACGGCAAGGAACGGCAGCGCCAGCCCCAGCCCGAGCGCCACGAACAGCGCCATGCCCTCGGCCACCGGCAGAAGCAGCGCTGCGCCCATGGCGGCGGCCATGAACGGTCCGGTGCAGGGGGTGGCGACGAACGCCGCCAGCAGCCCCGTGGCGAAGGCGCCCTGCGGGCTGCCGGCGCGGGCAAAGCCGGGAACGGTAAATTCGAACAGCCCGGCAAGGTTCGCGGTGATGGCGACGGCGAGCAACAGCAGCACGACGACCACCGCCGGTTCCTGCAACTGGAAGGCCCAGCCCACTTCCTGACCGCCCGCGCGCAGGGCGAGCAGCAGCGCGCCCAGCGCCGCGCAGGCGAGCACGATCCCGGCGGTATAGGCCAGCCCTTCGCGCCGTGCCTCGGCCTCGCTCTCACCGGCGCGGGCTAGGCTGAGCGCCTTGAGGCTGAGGATCGGGAAGACGCAGGGCATGACATTGAGCAGCAGCCCGCCGGCCAGCGCGGCAAGCAGCAGCGCGGGCAGCGACAGGCCGTCTGCGGCATCGTCGGCCAAGGGCGTGCCGCCGCTCGGCACCGCGCCCGGAACGGCGGACAGTTCCACCCCGTCGCCCGCACCGTTCAGCCGCAGCACGGCGGAAAACTGCGCCGGGTCGCTGGCGGCAATCTTCGGGCGCTTCAGCGTTACCACCAGCCAGTCACCATTGCGGGCGAACGCTTGCGGTGCGGCATAGTCCACCACGTGATCCTCGGCGGCGAACAGGTGCGGTTTTTCCAGACGCACCGATGCCGGCATCGGGATGCCAAGGCGGATCGCATCGCCGGTGATCCGGAACTTCGCCTGGGCCCCCAGCGGGGCGGGAAGCGCGGCGCGCCAACCATCGAAGCGCGGATCGGCCTTGCCCGTGCCGACGATGATCCGCGTTGCAAGCTCAGCCTCTTCCGGCACGCAGATCTGATCGGTGCAGGCCAGCCATTCGGCATGAACGCGCAGCGGCAGCACCGCGCCGGGCCTTGCATCGGCGGGCACGGTGACATCGGCCAGCACGGCGTAATCGTGCTCGTAGACGTGGTTCATCAGGCCGGAGATGACGAGCGTTTCGGGCGTCGGATAGCGCAGCGGCCCGGCCTTTATCTCGGCATCGCCAAGGAACCAGCGGGTGCGCATGCCTTGCCCCGCATCGCCGGGGTTCTGCCAGTATCCGTGCCAGCCCTTTGCCGGGGCCATGACGAAGGCCAGCGTCACCGTCTGGCCGGGCAGGGCGGGCCGCTCCGCCACCAGCTCGGCGCGGATGTTGGTGGGCGCGCCGGGCCGCGTCTGCGCGAGCACGGGGCTGGCGACAAGCGCGATGCCCGCCAGCACAGTCAGCCAGAGCGAGGCGATCAGGCGGCACAAAGTCATGATGCGGGCGTTTCTTTCGTCCAACAGCCCTTGCACAGCGCGCGCGGGCGTTCCATCACCGCTCCTGCCTGTTTTGTGGCCCCAGTTCAAGGATGACCCATGCGCCCCCGCGCCCTGACCACCGCCTTTGCCGCCCTTTCTGCCTTTGTCGCTGCTCCCGCCTTTGCCGGAGACGAGCCTGCCCCCGCCAAACCGCCGCGCCTGATTGTCGCGCTGTCGGTTGACCAGTTCAGCGCCGATCTGTTCGCGCAGTATCGCCGCCGCTTTACCGGCGGGCTGGCGCGGCTTCAGGGCGGGGTGGTTTTCCCTTCGGCCTTTCAGGGCCACGCGGCGACGGAAACCTGCCCGGGCCATTCCACCCTGCTCACCGGCGTGCGCCCGGGGCGCAACGGCATCATCGCCAACAACTGGTTCGACCTGTCGCTGACCCGTGCCGACAAGCGGGTCTATTGCTCCGAAGACGTGACCGATCCCGAATCCTCGGCCGACAAGCCGGTGGTCTCGGCCCGCTATCTCAAGGTGCCGACGCTGGGCGAATGGATGAAGCGCAAGTGGCCCGCCAGCCGCAACGTCGCCGTTTCCGCCAAGGACCGCGCCGTGATGATGATGGGCGGCCACCAGATCGATCAGGGGTACTGGTGGAAGGGCAGCGGCTTCACCACCTTCAAGGGCGGCACCCTTTCCGCCTCGGCGCTGGCCGAAAACGCCGCCGTGGCCAAGGTCATAGCCAAGGGGGCAAAGGCCTATACGCCCGCTTCCTGGTGCGGATCGGTCGACCGTGCGGTGACCGCGGGCAAGGCGGGCGAGATCGGCACCGGGCGCTTCCCGGTTCCGGCCAAGGATGCCGGCGCCTTCCGGCTCAGCCCGCACCTTGATGCCGCGACGCTCAGCCTTGCCGGCCGCCTGCTGGACGAGATGAAGCTCGGCCGGGGCGAGGCGCCCGATATCCTGTCGGTCAGCCTGTCCGCCACCGATTACATCGGCCACGCGGTTGGCAACGAAGGCATGGAAATGTGCATCCAGATGGCCGAGCTTGATCGCGGGCTCGGTGCGTTCTTTGCCAAGCTCGACAAGGCGAAGATCGACTATGCCGTTGTCCTCAGCGCCGATCACGGCGGCGTCGATGCGACCGAGCGGTTGAGCCAGCAGGCCCTGCCGCGCGCGGTGCGCGTCGATCCGGCGCTGTCGCCCGGTGCGCTGGGCAAGGCGCTGGCCGCCGAACTGGGCATCACCGGCATCGAACCGCTGGTCTATGGCGATGCGCCGTTCGGCGACATGTACCTCAATCGCAGCCTGACCCCGGCGCAGCGCGGCAAGGCGCTGGATGCGCTGGTGGCGAAGCTGCGCGCCCATCCGCAGGTGGCCGCCGCCTATGCCGCGGGCGAGCTTGCGGCAACGCCGACGCCTTCGGGCAGCCCGCAGGACTGGACGCTGCGCGACCGCGCCCGCGCCAGCTTCGATCCCGAACGGTCGGGCGACGTGATTGTCCTGCTCGACCGCGCGGTTGCGCCCATTCCTTCGCCGGCCAAGGGCTATACCGCCACCCACGGCAGCCCGTGGGACTATGACCGGCGCGTGCCGCTGATGTTCTGGCGCAAGGGCATCAACGGCTTCGAACAGCCCGCGCCGGTGGAAACGGTGGACATTGCGCCCACGCTCGCCTCGGTGCTGGGCCTGAAGGTGCCGGACGGCAGCTTTGACGGGCGCTGCCTTGATCTCGATGGCTCGGCCGGGAACACCTGCCGATAGGCGATGGTCGTGAGGCATCCTTCGACAGGCTCAGGATGAGCGGATTTTGTGTCGGTCGCATGGTAAACTCCGCTCAGCCTGAGCTTGTCGAAGGCCGTGCGCAGCATTAGGGCCAAGGACATGACAAAACCAATCGGTGCATCAGCAGACCTTGTGATCCTCGGCGGCGGGCTGGTGGGCATGACGCTCGCGCTGGCCGCCGCGAAAGAGGGCATTTCCAGCCACGTCATCGACCGTGCGACCGAAGCCGAACTGACTGCCGAAGGCGTCGATGGCCGCGCCTCGGCCATTTCCACGGCGAGCTGGAACCTGTTCGACAACATCGGCCTTGCCGAAAGGCTGGAGCCGCTGGGCTGCGCCATTCAGGCCATTGCCGTGACCGATGAAATGAAGCCCGGCCGCATCGATTTTCGCCCCAATGCCGATGAAGGCACGCTGGGCCGCATGTTTGCCAACCGCGACATTCGCATGGCGCTGTACGAAGCGGCGAAGGGCGAACCGCTGCTCCACTGGCACACCGGCGCGCAGGCGGCGGAGCGCACACGCGGCGATCACGGCGTCAGCGTTACGCTTCAGGACGGCCGCGTGCTTTCGGGCAACCTGCTGGTCGCTGCCGAGGGTCGCCAGTCCCCCACGCGGGACGAGGCCGGGTTCAGCCTTGCCAAGTGGGATTACCGGCACCGCGCGCAGGTGACGGCGCTCTATCACGAAAAGAGCCACGAAGGCGTTGCCTGGGAAATCTTCTATCCCGCCGGGCCTTTTGCGCTGTTGCCGCTGCTCGACGAGAACTGCCGGCACCGCTCGGCGCTGGTCTGGACCGTGGCGGAAAAGGATGCCGCGGCGTGGACCGGCCTGTCCGACCGCGCGTTCCTGGCCGAAGTGCAGGCGCGGGTGGGGGACATCCTTGGCACTGTGGAACTGGCCGCGCCGCGCATGTCCTATCCGCTCAACTTCCACCATTCGCGCAATATCGTCGACAAGCGCCTCGCGCTGGTGGGCGATGCCGCGCACGGCATGCACCCCATCGCCGGGCAGGGGCTGAACCTGGGCCTGCGCGATGTTGGCGCGCTGGTGGAAGTCATCGCCGATGGCATGCGGCTGGGGCTGGAGCCAGGCGATGCGCAGGTGCTCGCGCGCTACGAACGCTGGCGCGCGGTCGATGCGATGATGGTCATGTCGGCTACCGATGCCCTGACGCGCCTGTTCGGCATTCCGGGGCGCCTGCCCTCGGCGATCCGCCGGCTCGGCATGGGCGCGGTGCAGCGCATCTCGCCGCTGAAGAAGTTCTTCATGGAAGAGGCGCGCGGCATGAGCGGCGACTTGCCCCGGCTGCTGCGGGCTTGAATGCGTTGCACCCGATTTGGCGCCATTTCGCCATTTCGTCATTGCGAGGAGCGCAGCGACGAAGCAATCCAGAGCCATGAAGCGCGAATTCCAGCCGGCAGTCTATATCGTGGCAAGCCGGCGCAACGGAACGATCTATACTGGGGTCACCTCGAACCTGCCGATGCGCATTTCGCAGCATCGGGACGGCATGGTTGAAGGATTCACCAAACAACACGGATGCAAGCATCTGGTCTGGTACGAAACGCTTGCAACCATGGACCTGGCAATTGCGCGTGAAAAGCAGATCAAGGGCGGGTCGCGAAAGCGCAAGCTCGAACTGATCGAGCGGGAGAACCCCCGGTGGAACGATCTGTTCGAGAAGATTTGGGCCTGAACGGTTCAAGCCATCTTTTTCGTCATTACGAGCGAAGCGTACCGAAGGCGGCCGGAAGGCCAACCAATCCAGTGCGGTTGTGCGCGGCGCTCTGGCTTGCTTCGTCGCTGCGCTCCTCGCAATGACGAAGGGGAATAAAAGGTCTATGCGAACTCTGGCATCACCTTTTCCGCCACCAGTCCGGCGTAGTACTTGAACCGGTCCGCCGGCAGACCCGGCGGGCGCATGAACATCAGGTGCTCGAGCGCGGGGGTCTTTTCCTTCATGGCGCGGAAAGTTGCCACGGCCTCGTCCGGGGTCATGATCTGCAGGATGCCGCTGGCCTTGTAGTCTTCAAGGCTCATCGATTCCATGCCCGGGCCGTCCATGCCGATCGCCTTGTCCTCGTTGTTGAACTCGGCATAGGTGTTGTTGACGTGGTGGAAATAGGGGGCGAGTTCATCCATCGCTGCCGCCTTGTCTTCAGCCACCACCATGAACAGCGTGGTCGCGGAAACGCGCGCCTTTGCCGGGTCCTTGCCCGCTTCCTTCAGCTTTTCGACATAGGCGGCGCTGGCCGCGCCCGGATCGCCGAAATAGCCATCGGCATATTTCGCCACGCGCTCAAGCGCCTTGGGGGCAAAGCCGCCGATGTGCAGCGGAATGCGGCCGCGCGGGGCAGGCGGGGAAAGGCGCGCGCCCTTCAGCGTGAAGTGGCTGCCTTCGAAGTCCACCGTTTCGCCCGCCCACAGACGCGTCGCGACGTCGAGGAATTCATCGAAACGCGCCCCGCGCTTGGTGAAATCGAGCCCGAAGGCTTCGTATTCGCGCTTTCGGTAACCGATCGCCAGCGCCATTTCCAGCCGGCCGCCAGACAGGGCATCCAGCACCACGCAGTCTTCGGCAAAGCGCAGCGGGTGATAGAGCGGGGCGAGCGAGATTGCGCTGCCCAGACGGATGCGCTTCGTCCGCGCGGCCATGGCGGCAAGCGCGATCAGCGGCGAGGTGACATAGCCATCGCTCGCCAGGTGGTGTTCGGGCACCCAGGCAGCATCGAAGCCGGCCTCTTCGGTCCAGGCGGCAAGCGCGATGGTTTCCTCGTAGAGTTCGTGCCAGTCGCGCTTCCACTGATCGGGATTGCGAAAGTCGAACAGGTAGCCAAAGGTCAGGTCTGCCACGAAACGCATCCTATTCCGGCTGGGTGAACACGGCGACCGGTTCAACGGCGCGCATCAGGATGAGCGGCAGGATACGGTCGGTCGAAGCCTGATAGTCGGCATAGAAGGGGAAGTTGCTGGTCAGCACTTTCCACGCAAATTCGCGCTCCTCGCCCTCCGGTTCGCGCCAGGTGCCTTGCCAGGCCTGGGTGCCGATCTGGAAATCGACGCGCGGATCGGACACGAGGTTCAGATACCAGTTCGGGTGGCTGTCTGCCCCGCCCTTCGATCCGCAGATCAGCACTTCGCCGCCAACCATGGTGTAGCACAGCGGGGTGATGAGCGTGCGGCCGGATTTGCGGCCCTTGAAGCGGATCATGCAGTGCGTGCCCAGCACCGGCCCGCCCACGGGGGTAATGTCCATGATGTGGCCCTGCGTGCCGCCCGAGCCGATGTACATGTCCATGTGCTCGGTCTTCCAGTCCTTGCGGGCGGCGGCAATTTCGGCGCTGCTGTCATCGCTCATGGTATCTCTCCCGGATCGGTTCGGCGGCGATCTTGGGCAGATTGGCACTCAAGTCCACCGCCGATTCCGCCGCCGCCATCGCCAGAGGGATAACCGCGCCGCGCGGCCCCGGCGGTTTGCCGCCTTGGCCAATCATGGTAATCCCGTGCCCGACGAACACAGGCACCACGAAAGGGAGTAACGTGGCGGACATCGGCAGCACGGTCGAATCAGCGCAGGAACTGGAAGAGCCCGTCACCATCGGGGTCGACGCCTATATTTCCGAGGACTACGTCCGCGCGGAGCGTGACCGCCTGTGGCGCAAGACCTGGCTTCAGGCCGGCCGGCTTGAGGATATTCCCGAGACCGGGGATTTCATCACCTTCGACATCCTCGACGATTCCGTGCTGATCGTGCGCAACGGTCCGGATGAGATTTCCGCCCACTGGAACGTCTGCACCCATCGCGGCCGCCGCCTTGTCGATACGCCCAAGGGCAAACGCAACGCGCGCGGCAACAAGAAGAACTTCGTCTGCGGCTTCCACGGCTGGACATTCAACGGCAAGGGTGCCTGCACCCACGTGCCCGAACGCGAACACTGGCAGGGCAAGCTCGATGACGACGATATCCGTCTTGGCGCGGTAAAGTGCGACACCTGGGGCGGCTGGGTGTGGATCAACCTTGATCCGCAGGCCGAGCCGCTGGCGGATTATCTCTCCCCCGCCAACACCATGCTCGATCCCTATCAGTTGCAGAATATGCGCTATCGCTGGCGCAAGTTCGTGGTGTTCGATTGCAACTGGAAGGTAGCGCTCGAAGCGTTCAACGAAACCTACCACGTGCCATCGACTCATCCCGAGTTCATGGAATTCGGATCGTTTCCGGGCTGGGGCCACAACCAGGGCAAGCATTCCAACATCGGCTACGATGCGCCCAAGGACATGGAAGAAAACGCCGGCAAGTTGCGCGTGGGCGAAGGCGACGCCCGCATTTCGACCGCGCAGATGCAGAACTATACCTGGGCTGCGGCGAACACCAATACGACGCAGACCATGGTCGACGTTGCCAACCGGCTGGTCGATGAACTGCCCGAAGGCACGCCTTCGGCCGAAGTGCTGGGTTACTGGATCACGCGGTCAAAGCAGATCGACGCGGAAAACGGCGTGGTCTGGCCGGAAGTGCCGAGCAGCCACACGGCGGTTGCCGGGACGGCCTGGCAGATCTTCCCCAATTTCCAGATCGGCCACGCGGTCAACAACATGCTGTGCTACATGGCGCGGCCCTATGGCACCGATCCCAACAAGTGCTATTTCGAAGCTGCCGTCTATCAGCTCTATCCCGAAGGGCAGGCGCCGGAAACCGAATGGGAATACACCGAGCCGCAGGATTGGCCGCCTGTGCTCCAGCAGGATTTCGAAAACATGGCCGCCGTCCAGCAGGGCATGAAAAGCGGCGGGTTCAAGGGCACGCGCCCCAACCCCTACCGCGAACGGGCCATCCCCAGCCTGCACTGGAACCTGGCGAAATACATGGGCACCGGCGCCCCCAAGAAGCTCTAGGGTTCCCTAACCGGGCGGCATATGTGTATGGGCGCGCACGATGATGCGTCGCGCCCTACTCCTGTCCACGCTTTGGGCCAGCCCCGCCTTCGCTGAAGACCCGCCCATCGTGGTCACCGGCCGCGAAACCTCGCTCGCTGCGGTGCAGACCGTGCGCGTGGTGCGCCTCAACGAAGCGTTTGCCCTGAACCCCTCGGGCCGGATCGAGGACCTGCTGGGAACGGTGCCGGGCCTGCAGCAGTTCCGCCGGTCCGACAGCCGGTCCAGCAACCCGACCGCGCAGGGCATTACCCTGCGCGCGCTGGGCGGCAACGCATCGAGCCGAACGACGGTGCTGCTTGATGGCGTTCCGATGGCTGATGCCTTTTTCGGATCGGTGCCGCTGTCGGCGCTGACGCCCGATCGCCTTGGCCGCGTATCGGTGTGGAACGGCGGCGGCGCTGGTGCCTTCAGCGAAGGCGCGGTGGCCGGCACGATCGCGCTGGAAAGCGAAACGGTGGGCGAGGCGACCGGCTTTACCGGCACGGCGCTGGTCGATGATCGCGGCGATAGCGAGATGGGCGGCACCCTGTCCGCCCGGCTTGGCGCAGGCGCGGCGGCGCTGTCCGGCCGGTGGGATCGCGGCCCGGGCTTCTGGACCACGCCCGCCAGCCAGCGCGTGCCCGCATCGGTCCGTGCGGCTTACGAAAGCTGGTCCGCCGCGCTGCGCACCGTCGCGCCGCTGGCGCCCGATATCGAATTGCAGATGCGCGGCCTCGTCTATGACGATCACCGGTCCTTGCGCTTTGCCGGGGCGGATTCCTCGTCCAGCGGGCAGGATGCCTCGGTCCGCCTGGTCGCCAGCGGGCGCTGGAAGGTGGATGCACTGGCCTGGGTGCAGGCGCGCAATTTCTCCAACGTCGTCGTGTCTTCGACGAGTTTTCGCAAGACGTTGGACCAGTACGGCACGCCCAGCACCGGCACCGGCGCAAAGCTGGAAGTGCGGCCGCCGCTGGGTGGCGGGCATGACCTGAAGCTCGGCCTTTCATGGCGACGCGGCAGCGGTGAAACGCAAGAATCGCCCATCAGCGCGGTGACCGGGCTCGCTACGTCGTGGCGGCTGGCTGGCGGAGCGCAATCCGTCCTCGGCCTCAGCCTGCACGATGAATGGACGCTTGGCGCGCTCACCCTGTCGGGCGGCGTGCGGGCGGATCGCTGGAGCCAGACCGGCGGCCATTACCGCGAAACCAGCGCGGCGGGCGTAGTTACGGCCGACAACCGCTTTGCCGACCGCGCGGGCTGGCAGGCCAGCTGGCGCGCGCGCGCTGCGGTGAAGCTGGGCGATGCCGCCAGCCTGTTCGCCGCCGCCTATACCGGGCTGCGCCTGCCGACACTGAACGAACTCTACCGCCCCTTCACCGTCTTCCCGGTGACGACCCGGGCTAATGCCGCGCTTGAAAACGAACGGCTGAAGGGTTTTGAGGCGGGGCTCGTCTGGCAGCCGGCGGCCCGGTGGTCGCTTGGTCTCACCGCTTTCGACAACCGCGTCAAAGGCGCCATTGCCAATGTCACCATCGCCGCCAACCTGCGCGAACGGCGCAATGTCGATGCCGTCCACGCGCGCGGGATAGAAGCCAGTCTGCGCGGCGGTTTCGGTCCCTTGGCGCTGCGCGCCGCGCTGGCCTATACCGACGCCAAGGTGGAAGCGAGCGGGGCGTCGGCGGCGCTGAACGGCCTGCGCCCGGCGCAGACAGCGCGCTTTTCCGCCAGCGCCTCGGCAATTCTGCAACCGGCCGAAGGCTGGTCGCTATCGCTGCTGCTGAAGCAAACCGGTGCGCAGTTCGAGGATGACCTTCAGGTCGATTTCCTGCCCGCCGCAACGACACTCGGCGCGACACTCGAAGCTCCCATCGCCCCCGGCCTCTCGTTCCTCCTGCGCGGCGAGAACCTGACCGGCACGGACGTGATCACCCGCAACCAGGCCGGGTCAATCGATCTCGGCGCCCCGCGCACCGTCTGGGCCGGGGTGCGGGTGAAGCTGCGCTAGGCCGCCCAGAACTCGCGAAAAGCCTTGTCCGGATCTTGCCGCACGCCGCTTTTCGGTGCGAAGATCATGGTGGCGCGGCTTGCCGGTGAATAGGCCGGCCATTTGAGCGCAGGGGTGGACGGGTTGCCGGTGCGGGCAAAGGCGATCCAGGCATCCATCATCTGCCCGGACACCCGCTCCGGCACCGGGCCGGTGCCCAGCATCTTGGCAAACTCGCGGGCGTGGCCGAACACCATGGGGGTATCGATGCCGTGGGGGCTGCGCAGCCAGCCGTCCATGATCGGCGTCTCATAGTCGAGCCGGTACATATAGACCGGCGCGCCGCCCTGCGCGGCCTTGCGCTCGGCGAGGCGGATCGAATTCATCCACGTGCCGCTCTCGGTCATCATCGAGGTGACGTGCCAGGTGGGCTTTTCCGCCGGACGCTGCGCCCGGTAGAAGGCGAAAGCGGCATCGCCCTTGTCCTTCAGCATCATGCGGAAGCGGCCCTTTGCCTCGTCCTCGCTCATCACGCCGAACTTGGGGTCGGCTACGTTGAACAGCGTCGCCTCGTCCTTGCAGGTGCCGATGATGACCGGCACCCCGGCGCTGACGGCGGGCGCCGCTGCGGGATCGAAGGGGTGCGCGGGCAGGGCGCGGCCGTCGCGGACGGGCGAAAGGCCGCGGCCCGAAATCTGGCCCTGGCCTTGCGCGGTTTCGACCGCCTTCATCAGCGTGGCGAGCGGGACCTGCTGGATACGGCGCGCCTCGCTCGCCGGAATGTCCAGCACCTTCAGCACGCGCTCGGCAAAGGCGCTGGCCTCGGCCGGTTCGACGGCGCGCAGGCTCGGCCCGCTCTGGATGATGGCCTTGTGGAACAGCCCCTGCGCGGCGGGCATGGCCAGCAGGGTGGAAACCTTGGCCCCGCCGCCGCTTTCGCCGAAAATCGTCACGTTTGCGGGATCGCCGCCAAAGCGGGCGATATTGTCGCGCACCCATTCGAGCGCAAGCACCTGATCGAGCTGGCCGGCGTTGCCGGAATCGGCAAACAGCGGGTCGAAGGCGCCGAGGTAGAGGTATCCGGGCGCGTTGAGCCGGTGGTTGATCGTCACCACCACGACATCGCCCCGCGCGGCAAGCGTGCCGCCCTGATAGACCGGCTCGTTCGCCGCGCCCATGGCAAAGCCGCCGCCGTGCAGCCAGAACAGCACCGGGCGCTTGCGCGCTGCCGACGCTTCGGGCGTGTAGACGTTGAGGACAAGGCAGTCCTCACCCTCGAACCCGCTGGCGGTCTGGCCCTCCTTGAAGGTCTTGCCGATGAATTCGAGCCGCGCGGGATCGGCGCCCGGGGGAATGCGATTGGGGCCTAGCCCGCCTTGCGGGGCGCGGTGACCGAAGGCGAAGCAATCGCGCACGCCGGTCCACGGTTCCGGCCGTTTCGGGGCAAGGAAACGCCCGCTTCCCCCTGTGTCCGCGCCATAGGGAATGCCGCGAAAGGCGCTGATCCGCCCTTCGCGCAAGCCGCGCATCTTGCCGCCGGTGGTTTCGACAACTTCGGTGGGTGTCTGGGCCGGGGCCTTGGCCGCCAGACCGGGGGAAAGCGCAAAGGCTCCCGCGGCGAGGCCGCCCGAGCCCAGAACCGCGCGCCGGGTAAACCGTGACGTCATGCGCCTCTCCATCCTGTCCCGCGAAGTCGCGGCAGTATGGCGCAAGCGCTGGCGCTGGCAATCCGCCTTCAGATCGCTCCGGTGTTTTCGACCGGGCTGGGCTGTTCGGCCGTCTTTCCGGCAGCGTTGGCCGGCGTTTGCGTATCGAGCAGGGCGGCGCTTTCCAGCAGGTCGAGCGCGGCGCGGGCCTGGGCAAAGCGGTTCGCATCGTTGACCCAGGTCTTTGCGGCCGGGCTGCCCGGCATGGCCTGCACTTCGGCCACGGCTTCCTTCACCTTGCCGGCGGAGAGCAGCAGGCGCGCCCGTTCCAGCCGGTTTTCCGGGGCGGGGCTGGGCGTATTGTCATGCCGGATCACGAAAAGCCCGGAAAGCTCACGCTGGGCACGCTGCCAGAAATCCCCGGTGGCCGGCGCGCCCGACAGGCTGGGAGACAGCTTTTCCAGCTGTGCCAGCAAGCCATCGAGCGTGACCGGCTGCTTCGCGGTTTCGATCAGCGTGTTCACCTCGGCTGGATGGCGCGAGGAAAAGCGCAGCCTCAGCTGGTCTTCGAGATAACCCAGCGGTGTACCACGATCGAGCGCGCGGCGGGCGGCCAGCGCCACCAGCAGCCCTTCGGCGCGCGCGGCATTGCCCGAAGCGGCCTGGGCGCGCAGATCGATCTGCGACAGGCGCTGCTCCAGCGCTGCGATGCGCACCGAAAGCGCGGCTTCGGCGGCGGGAAGCGCGGTCGGCGCGGCACTGGGGCTGGCGACCGGCTGGACGATCGCCGGGCCGGGGTTGGCCAACAGGCGGTCGGGCGCCTTGGCGCTGAAGGGCAGCAGGTTTGCCCAGGCCATGTAGGCCACGCTGCCCGCGCCGATGATGAAGGCCAGCAGGGCCGATGCCAGCGCGATCCGGCCCGATCCGCTGGAACGCGGGCGCAGCGGCGGCGGCGAGGTGCGATTGAGGAATTCGTCGTTCATCACGCAGCGCTTTGGCACATTCGGCGCGCGAGGGCCAGCAGGGCGGCATCGGACGGCGCATCGGCGGTGGCGACGCGGCCCCACCCGGTGCCTGCCGCCGCCAGCAGGCGCGGGCCGATAAGGGCGAGCGACAGGCGCGAACGGTCCAGCCCCGTCGCGTCAACCTGCGCCGCGAAATGGCGCGCCGCCTCGGCCGAATGGAGCAGCACCACCGCGCCGCCAGCAAGGATCGGACGCGCCGGCGCGGGCAGGGGCTGTGGCGCGCTGGCATAGACGACGCGTTCGGTGATGGTCACGCCCGCCGGCGGGGTGAGGGACACGCGCTCCTCGCCCGAGAGGCGGAGCAGGCGCTGCGGGCCGGAAAGCTGGTCGAGCACGGCCTGCAGCCCGCCCGCTCCGGTGCTGGCAAGGGTGAAGCCGGCAGTGCGGGCGGCCTGTGCCGTGCTGTCTCCCACCGCGTGAACCGGCAGGTGGGCCAACCGCGCCAGCGCCGCACCGCCGTGGCGAAAGGCGTTGGCGCTTCCCGCCAGCAGCGCGTCGAACTGGCCGGGGTCGGGGGCGGTCCAGTCGCGCGGTTCGATGGCGAAAATCGGAAAGCCGTGCGCGATCAGTCCGTCGGCCTGCGCAGCGGCCAGCGTGGCGCTGCCTCCCGGTTCGGGCCGCAGAACGATCAGCGGGATCATGGCGGGTCGAAGCAGGCCGCCAGCGCCGGGCTGGCACCGGCGAGCAAATCGGCCGCCAGACGGGCCGGGCCTTCGCTGTCGGAAAGCGCGAAGGTAGCCTCCCGCTCCACCTTTTCGCGGCCATCGAGGGCATAGATCGCGGCGCGCAGCACCAGAGCGTCACCAAGATGCCGGGTGTGGACGCCGATGGCGGAATGGCAATTGCCGCCAAGCGCTGCCAGCAGGTCGCGTTCGGCCATCAGCGCGTGGCGGCTGGGGGCATGATCGATCGCGGACAGAGCCTCGGCGGTGGCCGCATCATCGGCGCGGCATTCGATGGCGATGGCGCCTTGCCCAGGGGCGGGGAGCCAGCTTTCCACCGCCAGCGGCTGGCCGACGTCCGGCTGGCCAAGGCGGTTGAGCCCGGCAAGCGCGAGCAGGGTGGCATCGGCCTCCCCAGCGGCCAGTTTGCCAAGGCGCGTGGCGACATTGCCGCGAAAGGTGACGACTTGGCAGTCGGGCCGCAGGTGCAGAACCTGCGCGGCGCGGCGCGGGGCGCTCGTGCCGATGCGCGCGCCGGGCGGAAGATCGGCAAGACCTCTGGCACCGCCCCGCTCATCCTGAGCGTGCCGAAGGACAAGCACGTCGCGCACGTCTTCACGTTCAAGCACGGCGGCGATGGTGACCTGCACCGGCCGCCAGGTTTCCACGTCCTTGGCCGAATGGACGGAAAAATCGATCTCGCCCGCCATGAGCCACTGGTCGAGTTCCTTGGTCCACAGCGCCTTGCCGCCGATCTCGGCCAGGGGGCGGTCTTGCACCTTGTCGCCGCTGGCGGTGACGGGAACGATCTCCACCGCGGCCAGCGGCCAGCCATGCGCGGCGCAAAGCCGCGCGCGGGCTTCTTCGGCCTGAGCCATGGCAAGCGGCGAGCGGCGCGTGCCGAGGCGAAGGGGAGGATTGGGAACAGCGCTCATCGCGGCTTGCCCTAATCGGCATTGTCAGTAAGGAAAAGAGTGGATGCGGGTGGTCCTCGGAATTGAATCGTCCTGGGACGAAACGGCAGCCGCGCTGGTGCGCGAGGATCGGACCGTGCTTGCCCAGCGCATCGCTTCGCAGGATGAAGACCATCGCCCCTATGGCGGCGTGGTGCCGGAAATCGCCGCGCGCGCCCATGCCGAACGGCTTGCGCCGCTGATCGCCGCAACCCTGGCCGATGCCGGGATGGACCTGGCCGATGTCGATGCCGTGGCGGCAACCGCCGGGCCGGGGCTGATCGGCGGGGTCATGGTCGGCCTTGTCACCGCCAAGGCGCTGGCCATGGCGAGCGACAAGCCGCTGATCGCGGTCAATCATCTGGAAGGCCACGCACTCAGCCCGCGCCTTGCCGATCCATCGCTGCAATTTCCCTATCTGCTGCTGCTGGTTTCGGGCGGCCATTGCCAGATCCTGGAGGTGCGCGGCGTCGGGCAGTTCCGCCGCATTGCCACGACCATCGATGACGCGCTGGGCGAAGCCTTTGACAAGACGGCGAAGATTCTGGGCCTGGGCTATCCCGGCGGACCGGCGGTGGAACGGCTGGCGCGCGAAGGCGATGCGAAAAAGGTGCGCCTGCCGCGCCCGCTGCTGGGCAGCGATGAACCGCATTTCTCTTTCGCCGGCCTTAAAAGCGCGGTCTTGAGGGCGAAGGAAGCCGGCATCCATGCCGATGCAGATATTGCCGCATCGTTCCAGCAGTCGGCCATGGACTGCGTGGTCGATCGCACGCGCCGGGCCTTCGAATCGTGCGGCGATGTGACCGCGCTCGTGGTTGCGGGCGGGGTGGCGGCAAATCAGGCGATCCGCGCGGCCTTGCAGGGCATCGCCGATGAACACGGCCTGCCCTTCGTTGCGCCGCCGCTGGCGCTGTGCACCGATAACGCGGCGATGATCGGCTGGGCCGGGGTAGAACGGTTGGGGCAGGACGATCCACTGGACATCGCGGCGCGCCCGCGCTGGCCGCTGGACCCGGACGCCGCGCCGGTTCGCGGGGCAGGAGTGAAAGCATGATTGGCGTGATCGGAGCCGGCGCCTGGGGAACGGCACTCGCGCAGGTTCTTGCCAGCGATGGCACCCCGGTCCTGATCTGGGCGCGGGAAAGCGAACTGGTGGCGGAAATCAATTCCGCGCATACCAACAGCCTGTTCCTGCCGAGTGCCATATTGGCGGATAACATCACCGCAACGAACCATATTGGAGATCTGGCAGCCGTGCAGACTATCCTTGCCGTTGCCCCCGCCCAGCATCTTGCCGGGGTGCTTTCCGGCCTGCCCGATCAGCAGCGCGATCTGGTGCTCTGCGCCAAGGGGATCGAGGCGGGCAGTGGCCGGCTGATGGGCGATGTTGCCGCGCAGGCTGCGCCGATGGCGCGTCTCGCCGTGCTTTCCGGGCCAACCTTTGCGCACGAGGTTGCCGCCGGACTGCCCACCGCCGTCACGCTCGCCTGTTCGGGCGGGGAAGAGCAGTGGGCGCGGCTTGCCCCGGCGATCTCGCGGCCGACGCTGCGGCCCTATTATTCGGATGACGTCATCGGCGCGGAGATTGGCGGCGCGGTGAAGAACGTCCTCGCCATCGCCTGCGGCGTGGTAGACGGGCTGGAACTGGGGCAGAATGCCCGGGCGGCGCTGATCGCGCGCGGCTATGCGGAAATGCTGCGTTTCGGCATGTCGCGCGGCGGCCGGGCCGATACGCTGGCGGGCCTGTGCGGGCTGGGTGATCTGGTGCTGACCTGCTCGTCCACCTCCAGCCGCAATTTCTCGCTCGGCAAGGCGCTGGGGCAGGGGCTGTCCTCGGCGCAGGCGCTGGCGGGCAAGAACTCGGTGGCCGAAGGCGCGCACACCGCGCCGGTGCTTGCCGAACTGGCGCAGCGCGAAGGCGTCGACATGCCTATTGTCCAGACCGTCGCCGCATTGCTTGATGGCACCATCGGGGCACGCGATGCCGTCGCGCGCCTGCTCGCCCGCCCGCTGAAAGCCGAAGCGTGAGCGAAGAGGCGCAGCGCGACGATATCGCCGCCCTTGCCAAGGGCGGGCGCACGAACACGCTGGGCTTCCTGCTGCGTCTGCTGGGCACGGCGCCGTTCCTGTTCATCGCCGGGCGGCTCTATGGGGTGGAGGCGCTGGGCCGCTATGCCTCGGCCATTGTCGCGGTTGAACTGGTGGCGCAGATCTGTGCGCTCGGCCAGCGGCGCGGACTGGCGCAGCGCCTTGCCGATGAGGAGCATCACCCGGCCAGCATCGTCGCCGATGGCCTGCTGCTGACCACGGCGCTGTCGCTGGTGGCGGGTCTGCTGCTCTATGCCTTTCCGCTGCCAATGTTCCCGGCCGGGCAATACACCGCCTGGGACCGGCTGCTGCCCGTGTCCATCCTGCCCAACGCCCTGACCGAAATCACGCTCGCCGCGCTGGCCTATCGCTATGACGTGGCGACGACGGTGCGCGCCCGTTCGCTGGTCGAACCCTGGGTGCTGACGCTGGGCGCGGTCGCCTTTCTGCTGTTCGCGCCGGAAAGCGGGCTGACGGTGGCCTATATCCTGTCAAAGACCGCCGCCTTCCTGATCACGCTGGTGCCGCTGGTGCGAAACTATGGCCTGCCGCAGCACTGGAACCCGCATCCGCTGCGTCTGTGGCGGGTGGCGCTGGCCTCGACCCCGCTGGCCGTCGCCGATCTGGTCGAATGGGGCACGCGGCGGCTCGATATCGCGATCCTTGGCGCTTTCGCCTCGCCGCTGGCGGTGGGCGTCTATTACGCGGCGCAGCAGATCGCCTCGCTGCCGCAGAAGTTCAAGACCAGCTTCGAGCCGATCCTTGGCCCGGTCATCACCCGCTCCATCAAGGAGCGCGACTATGCCGGGATCGCCCGCCAGGTCTGCCAGGTGGGCTTCTGGATCACTGCCGCGCAGCTGGGCGTGGCGCTGGCGCTGGGCATTCCGGGGGCCGGGGTGATGGGGCTGATCGGGCCGGAATTCGTTGGCGGCAACGGCGCGCTCAACCTGCTGCTGATGGCCGAGGTTATCGCTGCCACCGCCGTGGTCAGCGAAGCGGCGCTGATCTACCTCGCGCGGATCAAGAACCTGGTGATCTCGATCGCGACGATCGTGCTGCAGGTGGTGTTTTCGATCGCGGGGATCTTCATGGTCAAGCACCTTGGCCTGAACGACAAGTTCGCCGCCGCGGCCGTGGCCGGCGGGCTGATGCTGGCGCTCGCCTGCGCATCGCTGGCGAAGTCGCTGCTGCTCGGGCGCATCCTTGGCGAACGCGTCAACAACTGGCGCTGGTCGCTGGTCTATGCGGCAATTCCGGCGCTGGCCGTGGGCGCGGCGGCGACCCGTTACCTGCCGGAATGGGCCGAGCTTCTGATCGGTATTCCGATGATCCTTGGCACCTATGGCTGGGTCATCTGGCACAAGGGCTTCGGCCCGGAAGACCGCGTCCTTTTCCGGAAAAACGTAGGCGGCTGAACCGCTTGTCCATCCCACATCTGTGGGGAGCAGGCGTTCAGAAAGCGTTCACGCGGTGAGTCGCTCCATAGGTGCGACGAAATGGAAGGGGACCCGCCATGCACCGCAAGGCCGTTTTTGCCGCGACTTCGGCGATGATTTTGATCCTGTCCGGCTGTGCGGCCGATCGCGCGACGATGCGCAGCGATGGCGATAGCCGCGGCGTGCTCCAAGAGACTGCACCCCCTCCGCCGCCCCCTCCTCCTCCCCCTCCTCCTCCTCCGCCGCCGCCTCCGCCAGCCCCGCCGCCAATGGTGGGCATGCCATCACCGGTGATGGCCCCGGCGATGAAATCCATCGGCGGCGAACAGCGCATGCGCTATGGCTATGTCCCGCCCGTTGTCGTGGCCACCGATCCGGGCCGCGAAAAGTACGACGGCAAAGAGGTTTCGCCGATCAAGCAGGTGAAGACGGAGCCCGTTTCCACCTTCTCGGTCGATGTCGATACGGGCGCCTATGCCAACACGCGCCGTTTTCTGACCGGCGGTCAATTGCCGCCCAAGGATGCCGTGCGGACCGAGGAACTGATCAACTATTTCCGCTACGATTATGATCTGCCGCCCACCAGAACCGCGCCGTTTTCCGTATCGACCGATGTAATGGTGACACCGTGGAACCCCGATACCCGGCTGATGCGCATTGGCCTGCGCGGTTATGACCTGCCGCAGCAGAGCCGCCCGCCGGCCAACCTCGTATTCCTGGTCGACGTATCGGGATCGATGAATTCGCCCGACAAGCTGCCTTTGGTGAAGACTGCGCTCGCCGGCCTGTCGCGCGAACTGCGTGCCTCGGACAAGGTTTCGATCGTCGTCTATGCCGGGGCCGCCGGGCTGGTGCTGGAGCCGACCAACGACGATGCAAAGATCCGCGCCGCGCTCGATCGGCTGAGCGCGGGCGGCTCGACCGCGGGCGGGGCAGGGCTGCAACTGGCCTATCAGATTGCCCACGACAATTTCATCAAGGGCGGCGTCAACCGCATCCTGCTGGCCAC
>JBJTLW010000148.1:0-12521 GCA_046063225.1 Novosphingobium sp.
CGTGACCGAACCGGAAGCGACCTTCTCCACCTGCTTCGGCGCCGCGTTCATGCCGCGTCACCCCTCGGTCTACGGCAACCTGCTGAAGGACCGCATTGCCAAGGGCGGCGCGCAGTGCTGGCTGGTCAACACCGGCTGGTCGGGCGGCAAGGCGACGATGCCGGGGATCAAGCGCATGCCGATCAAGGCGACCCGCGCGCTGCTCAACGCCGCGCTCGACGGCAGCCTGAACAACGTCGAATTCCGCAAAGATCCGAACTTCGGCTTCGAAGTGCCGGTTTCGGTGCCGGGCGTTGACACCAAGCTGCTCGATCCGCGCGGTGCCTGGGCCGATGCGGCGGAATACGACAAGACGGCCAGCGAGCTGGTCCGCCTGTTCGCCGACAACTTCCAGCAATTCGTCGATTACGTCGACGACAAGGTGAAGGCCGCCGCGCTGGTCGCTGCCTGATCCGACCCGGACCACTCCGGGTCGGCCAACCGATCCGGAGAGGTTCCGAGGATGACCGACTACCCCATTCGCCTGTTTGACCGCGCGGACGAGGTTCGCCGCCTGGGCGAAGCCATGCTGGCGCGCAGCCTTCCCAAAGAGGAATGGACGCACGAGGCCCACCTTTCGACCTGCCTGTGGCTGGTAGAGGAACGGCCCGGCTTTGTCTGCGAACGCGATCTGCCGCTGGCAATTTCCGCCTATAACGAAAGCGTTGGCGGCCAGAACACTGACACCGCCGGATACCATGAAACGCTGACCCAGCTCTACATCCGGGGCGTGCGGCTGTTTTCCGGGGCCTGCGCGGAAGATGGCCTTGTCGCGCGGGTCAACGCGCTGCTGACCTCTCCCGTCGGTGCGCGCGACTGGCCCTTGCGGTTCTATTCACGCGAGCGCCTGTTCTCCGTCGCCGCGCGCAAGGGCTGGGTAGAGCCGGATATTTCACCGATTTTACTTTGAAATGTCGCACATCGCGCGCAACACAGCGGCTTCACTTCAAGGGAGTCGTGGAATGGGTCTGCTCGATGGAATTCTGGGTCAGCTTGGCGGCAATATCGACATCGGCGATATCGCGGCAAAGTATGGCATCCCCGCCGAACTGGCGGAAAAGGCGGTTGCGGCGCTGGGCGTAAGCCATGCCGAACCGGGCGACACGATCAAGGGCGCAGCGGAAAAGACCGGGCTCGATGCCGGTACGCTGAGCGAGATCGCCGGCAAGCTTGGCGGCGAAGGCGGGCTCGGCCAGCTTTCGGACCTGATGAAGGGTGCGGGCGGTCTGGGCGGCTTGGCCGGCGGCCTTGGCGGCCTTGGCGGCCTTGCCAACATGCTGGACCGCGACGGCGACGGCAATCCGCTTGATGACCTGTCGGGTCTGGCCGGTGGCCTGCTGGGCGGCAAGAACTGACCGTCTGACCTTTGCGTCACATGAAAAGGCCGCGGCTCCGGGGAGGGGCCGCGGCCTTTTTCATGCCCGAAGCGGTTCTCAGTCGAGCATCGATGCCGGAACCTTGCCGCCATTGTCGGCCAGGCCCTTCATCACTGCCTTGTGCAGCGCGATATTGTCTTCGGCCGATCCCGAATAGTTGCTGTCGCCCAGTTCGACCGCAAGCTCCTTGCGGTTTTCATAGCTGGAATCGATGCCGACCAGCTTCATCAGGTCGACGATGGAACTGCGCCAGTTGAGTGTGTCCGCGCCGGGCATGGCCGCAAGCGAGGCTTCCACATCGACCTCGCTCATCGGCGCAGGCGTGCTGGCGGCCACGTCCATGGCTTCGGTCGCCATGGTCACGATCGGCGATTCGCTCGGGGCGGGGGCGGGCGCCGCTTCCTTCTTTCCGAAGATGGCGTCCTTGATCTTGCTGAAGATAGACATGGGTCTGCGTCCCTTTCGGTACCGCGCTGCTGACCGGAAGTGGCAACATTGGCGGCACTATGCGCTTGCGCCGGAAATCCGGCGACGCGCCGATGCTAGACCCATTGAACGCCCAAGGCGCGCCAAGGTTGCAAGACTTTACCCGTGGTGCGCCGCCGTGATGTAGCGATCGACATTGCCGGCCAGCACGTCGAGCGGCACGTTGCCGCCATCGACCACGGCCTGGTCGAAATCGCGCAGGTCGTAATGCCCGCCCAGCGCTGCCTTTGCCCGGTCGCGCTGACGGTTGATCTCGGTATGGCCCATCTTGTAGCCGCAGGCCTGCCCCGGCCACGAACAGTAGCGGTCAATCTCCGGCGCCAGCTCGGCCAGCCCGGAACCGTTCGCCTCGGCAAACCAGTTCAGCGCCTTGTCCCGGCTCCAGCCCATGGCGTGGATGCCGGTATCGACCACCAGACGGCAGCAGCGGAAAGAAATGCCCTGCAAATAACCGAGACGGCCCACCGGATCGTCATCATAGGCGCCCAGTTCATCGGCCAGCTGCTGCGCGTAGAGCGCCCAGCCTTCGGAATAGGCGTTGAAGGCCAGCAGCGAACGGATCAGCGGCAAGCGGTTGGAATATTCGCCCTGCCAGACGTGGCCGGGAATGCCTTCGTGGAACACCAGATCGGGCACGGAAAAGCGGTTGTGGCGGTCCGTCGAGGACAGGTTGACCCAGACCTTGCCCGGAATCGATCCGTCGATCGAGCCCGCGCCGCCATAGGCGTTGGGCGCGCCGGCCTCTTCGGCTTCGGGCAGGCGGCGGATTTCCAGCTTGGCGGGGACGGTGCGGCGGAAGGCCCGCGGCATCTGGGCGCGCATCCAGGCGATCTTGTCTTCCATCAGCTTGATGATTTCACGCCGCCCGGCATCGCTTTCCGGGAACTGGTAGCGCTTGTCGAGGCTCAGCGCCTTCATCCGCTGGCCCACCGTGCCGCTGGTGTAGCCCAGCTTCTGCAGGATCGGCTCCATGCGGGCCTGCAGCTCGGCCAGCTGCGCCTTGCCGATTTCGTGAATGTCCCTGGGGCTGGTGCGGGTGGTGGTGCTGGCGCGCAGGCCCCATGCGTACCATTCTTCGCCATGCGGGCGCGACCACATGCCGGCTTCGGAGGTCGCCCTGGTGCGCTGCTTCTTGAGTTCGGCCAGCTGCCGCTGAAGCGCGGGCAGCACGTTGGTAGAGACGATGCCCTGCGCCTGTCGGCCCCAGTCGCCGGGGATCGTCTGCGTCCGGTTTACCAGCGACTGGACGAGCCCGCTGTTGCCGCCGCCGGCATCGGCGATAGACAGTTCCATCTGGCGGATCGCCTTGTCGAGCAGGAAGTCGGGCGCGATCAGCCCTTTCGCTCCCGCGCTTTTCAGCCGGCCAAGTTCGCCATCGAGTTGCCCCGACATCTGCGACAGGCGGGCCAGATAGGCCTCGGCATCGCTCGCGCTGCGCACCGGATGATCGCCATCGAGGAAGCGCGGCGTATCGAGATAGGCGCCCACGTTCTGGATGACGACATAGGGCGTGTTGCGCCAGCCGCCGATGGCGACATCGCCGTAGGGCAGGCGAAAGCCGTCGAGCGCGGTGTTGAACGCGCTCTTGACCACGGCGAGACTGGTGCGCGTTGCATCGTCGACCCTGGACGGGTTGATTGCGGCGACCTGCTTCAGCGAGCGGCGCAGCAGCGCGGCCTTGCGAGCCTGTCCAGCCGCCGAACGGTCTTCCAGCCGGGAGCGGAACGATGCGTGCGCGCCGGTATCGATGCCAAGCGATGTCGCGCCCTCGGGCGACAGGGTCAGCAGATCCCAGGCAATGCCGTCCAGCGTGCGCGTGGCGCGGTCCTGCACCGATGCGGCAGCGGCCTGGGCAAGGCCGGGCAGGCTGAGGGCGGCGCTGGCCGCGGCCATCGAACCGAGCGCCTCGCGGCGTGAAAAGGTTTGGTTGCTCATGCAACCACGTTTGGAAAGCCGCCTGCCGACTGTCAAATGCAATTCGCCGGAACCAAAGGTCTTTCTGCGAACGGCAAGCGGCGCTATGCGAGCGTCATGCTCAACACCGCGCTTTCGCTCATGATGCTCACCATCATCGCCCTCGTGCTCGGCGCGATTTACCTGCTGCGCAAGGGCGGCGCGCAGAAGCAGGCGCTGCTGATGCTGTTCCTGGCGCTGGTGCTGGGCGTCAACATCGGCATCTGGACCCTGCCGGATGACAGCGGCAAGGCTCCGGTCGATCAGGCCAAGTAGGCAAGGCGCGCTGTAACGACTCCCGTCATCCCGGCGAAAGCCGGGACCCAGTCCGAACAATAAGGCCGTCGCGCCGCGACGACGTCATAATTTGCGCTGGATCCCGGCCTGCGCCGGGATGACTGCCTAAATCAGCGGATCGGGCAGTCCGGCGACAGGCGGAAGTCCAGATACTTGTCCACCGCCAGCATCATGTCATCCAGCTCGTTCTCATAGAAATGGTTGGCGCGCGGGATTTCGTCGTGGTGGATGGTGATGTGCTTCTGCGTGCGCAGCTTGTCGACCAGCTTCTGCACCGCGTTCGGCGTCACCACCGTATCGGCCGCGCCCTGCACGATGATGCCCGAGGCCGGGCAGGGGGCGAGGAAGCTGAAATCGTACATGTTCGCCGGCGGCGAGACCGAGATGAAGCCCCGGATCTCCGGGCGGCGCATCAGCAGCTGCATGCCGATCAGCGCGCCGAACGAATAGCCCGCGATCCAGGTGGTGCTGGCTTCGGGGTGGATCGACTGCACCCAGTCAAGCGCGGCGGCGGCATCGGACAGTTCGCCAATGCCGTTGTCAAAGCTGCCCTGGCTGCGGCCGACGCCGCGGAAGTTGAAGCGCAGCACGGCAAAGCCGCGCGCCACGAAGGTCTTGTACATCGACATCGTGATGCGATCGTTCATCGTGCCGCCAGCCTGCGGGTGCGGATGCAGGATCATGGCGACCGGCGCACGCGGGCGCGATGCAGGCTGGAAACGGCCTTCGAGGCGCCCTTCGGGGCCGGGGAAAATCACGGCTGGCATAGCGGAATACCTTTGCGTTGAGGCCCTTTGCGCGGCGTCCGGAAAATTGTCGGATGCCTGCCCGCGATTGGGCTATGAACTGGAAGCTGGCGCTATATAGAAACGAGTGTTGGAAAAGCAACGATTTCGGACGGGAATGGCTGAAACGATCTACCTTGACCATGCCGCGACCACGCCGCTGCTGCCAGCAGCGCGCGAAGCGATGCTGCACGGCTTCGCGATCTGGGCCAATCCATCAAGCCCGCACCGGGCCGGCCGGGCTGCGCGCGCCGCGCTTGAGGATGCGCGCGCGCGCATCAAGGCCGCGCTGGGTTGGTCGGGCGAAGTGATCTTCACCAGCGGGGCGAGCGAGGCGATCGCCCTTGCCATGACCCGCTGCGTCCAGCCGCTCAGCGCCGTCAGCGCGGTTGAGCACGAAGCGGTGCTGCGCCATGCCGGAGAGGCGGAGCGGCTGCCGGTCGATGCCAACGGCCTGGTCGATCCCGCCGCCTGCGCCCGCGCCGGGCTGGTGGCGGTGCAGCAGGCGAACAACGAAACCGGCGTCATGCAGCCGATGGAGGCGATTGCCGACGCGGTGCGCGGCGCGGGCGGCCTGCTGCTGTGCGACGCCGCGCAAGGGGCGGGAAAGCTTGTTACGCCCGATGCCGATCTTGTTGCCCTGTCAGCGCACAAGTTCAGCGGGCCGATCGGTGTTGGTGCGCTGCTGGTGCGCGATTGGGCCATGCTGCGCCCCAGCGGAGGGCAGGAACGCGGCTATCGCCCTGGCACGGAGAACCTGCCCGGCGTCTTGGCCATGGCCGCTGCGCTGGAGGCGGACCGCTCCTGGCTCGACGACGCGGTGATGCTGCGTCACCAGCTTGACGAGGCCATCGAGGCAGCGGGCGGCCTGTCGATTGCCGCCGAAACGGCGCGGGTGCCAACCATTGCCGCCTACCGGATGCCCGGCGTTTCCGCCAATGCGCAGCTTATCCGCTTCGATGCGATGGGCTTTGCCGTTTCGGCGGGCAGCGCCTGTTCCTCCGGTTCGCTCAAGGGAAGCCATGTCCTCGCCGCCATGCAGTGTGATAACGCGTCTGAGGTTATTCGTGTAAGTATCGGTCAGGAAACCACATCCATGCAGATTGATCGCTTTGCCGAAGCCTGGCGCGACGTGGCCGGTGCGCGGGTATCGGCATGATCTATCTCGATTATCAGGCAACGACCCCGCTGGCTCCCGAGGCGCGTGAGGCCATGCTGCCCTGGCTCGCCGGGCCGGAAGGCATGGGCTTTGCCAACCCGCACAGCCCGCACAGGCCGGGCCGCGCGGCGGCGGCGGCGGTGGAGGTGGCGCGCGATCAGCTGGCTGGGCTCCTGCCCCCCGGTGGCCGCGTGGTGTTCACCAGCGGTGCGACCGAGGCGTTGAATCTCGCAATCCTTGGTAGGAACCCCGATCAAGTCGCTATTTCCAATATAGAACATTCGGCCGTGACGAACGCCGCGATGGCGACGGGTGCGGGTTTCCAGCTGCTGGAAGTTGGTCCGGACGGCCTGCTCGATGCCGAAATGACCTACGCGCCGGATACCGACCTTGTCTGCGTCATGCAGGTGAATAACGAGATCGGCGTGATCCAGCCGATCGACAAACTGGCCCGCCGCGCGCACGCTGTCGGCGCGCTGTTCGTCTGCGATGCGGTGCAGGGCTTCGGCAAGATCGCCGTCCCGGCCGAGGCGGACCTCATCGCCATCACCGGCCACAAGATGTACGGTCCCAAGGGCATCGGCGCACTGTGGGTGCGCGATGGCGTGCATCTTGATCCCATCGTCTTTGGTGGCGGGCAGGAAGGCGGCCTGCGTTCCGGCACATTGTCTCCCGCGCTTTGTGCCGGCTTTGGCGCGGCAGCCGCCGTCGCGGCGCAGCGGATGGAGGAGGACGCGGCCCATTGCCGGCACCTGTTCGGCCGGGTGCTGGCGCTGATGCCTGACTGGCAGCTCAACGGCAGCGCAGCGCAGCGCTGGCCCGGCAACGTCAACCTGCGCCGCGACGGCCTCGACGTTGGCCGCCTGATGAGCGAATGCCGCGACATTGCCTTTTCGGCGGGATCGGCCTGCGCCAGCGGAAAGGGCGCGCCGAGCCGCGTTCTTCAGGCGCTAGGCCTTGATGATCGCGGCCTCAAAAGCTCTATCCGCATCGGATTTGGCCGCTATACCAGCGAGCGGGAAATAGAGGATGCCTGCGCTATCTTGAATGCCGCCGCAGCGGCGCAGGGAGTCTGATTGCCATGATCCGCGTAACCTTCATCACCCCCGACGGCGCGCAAGTGTCCGCAGAGGCAGATTCCGGTACGCGCCTGCTCGAAGTGGGGCAGGGTGCGGGAATGCCGCTGGAAGGCACCTGCGAGGGCCAGATGGCCTGCTCCACCTGTCACGTGATCGTCGGCAAGGACTGGTTCGACAAGCTCGATCCCGCCAGCGAGGACGAGGAAGACATGCTCGATCTCGCCGCCGGGGTGGCCCGCACGAGCCGCCTGTCGTGCCAGATCACGCTGACCGAGGCGCTCGACGGGATCCAGGTGCACATCCCCGGCGAACACCGCGACATCCAGCGCCTGTAACGGCGCCGGACGCCGGGCGTCCATGGCTTACGCCGCTTCGTTGATCGCGGCGATGAAGGCTTCGTTGAAGGCGGGGATGTCGCCCGGCTTGCGGCTGGTGATCAGGTGGCCATCGACCACGACCTGTTCGTCGAGCACTTCGGCTCCGGCGTTTTCGAGGTCGGTGCGGATCGAGGGCCAGCCGGTGACGCGCTTGCCGTCAACCACGTCGGCCTCGACCAGCAGCCAGGGGCCGTGGCAGATCGCGGCGATTGGCTCTTCGGCATCGTCGAAATCCTCGACCAGTTCGATGGCGCGCGGCTGCATGCGCATGATATCGGGGTTCATCTGGCCGCCGGGCAGCAGCAGCGCGTCAAAATCGGCGGCTTCCACATCGGTTAGCAGCGCGTCGACGGCGACGCTCTCGCCCCAGTCCTTGTCCTTCCAGCCGCGGATTTCGCCTTCCTTCATGCTGGCGACAACGGTTTCGAAGCCGGCCTGTTCGAGGGCCGCCTTCGGATCCATCAGTTCCGACTGTTCGAAGCCGTCGGTGGCAAGGATAAGTACGCGCTTGGTCATGGGAATCTCCGTTGTCTGTCGCCGGCATCTGGCGATGGCAGTCCGGTACAGAACGAACGGCGGAAAAACCTGTTCCCCCGGTTCCGCGCGTCCTGTCCTGTTGCTAGGGCATTCCGACCATGGTGACCGCTACGACCGAACCCGATCCGTTTGATGCAATTGTCGATGCGCCGTTCGATAGCGCGCTGTCGGAGCGCTACCTCGTCTATGCGCTGTCGACGATCACCGCGCGGTCGCTGCCCGACTTGCGCGACGGGCTGAAGCCGGTGCACCGCCGCCTGCTGTGGGCGATGCGGCAGCTGAAGCTCAATCCCAACGATGCCTTCAAGAAATCGGCGCGCGTCGTCGGTGACGTCATCGGCAAGTATCATCCGCATGGCGACCAGTCGGTCTATGACGCCATGGTCCGCCTCGCGCAGGATTTCAGCCTGCGATACCCGCTGGTCGAAGGGCAGGGGAACTTCGGCAATATCGACGGAGATAACGCGGCGGCCTATCGCTATACCGAAGCGCGGCTGACCAAGACGGCGATCCAGCTGATGGCCGGGCTGGACGAAGGCACGGTCAACTTCATCCCCACCTACAACGGTGAAGAGGAAGAGCCGGAGATTTTCCCCGGCCTGTTCCCCAACCTGCTGGCCAATGGCTCGTCGGGCATTGCCGTGGGCATGGCGACGAGCATCCCCAGCCATAACGTGCACGAGATTATCGATTCCACGCTGCTGCTGATCGACAATCCCCACGCCGAACACGCGCAGCTGATGGAGATTTTCCAGGGGCCGGACTTCCCCACCGGCGGCGTCGTGGTGGATAGCCCGGCGGTGATTTCCGCCGCCTATGAAAGCGGCAAGGGCGCCATCCGCGTGCGCGGGCGCTTTTCCACCGGCAAGGATGGCGCGGGCAACTGGGAAGACAGCGGCATCGAAAAGTTGCCCGGTGGCCAGTGGCAACTGGTCATTTCCGAAATCCCCTACATGGTCGGCAAGAGCAAGCTGATCGAACAGGTCGCCCAGCTGATCGCCGACAAGAAGCTGCCGATCCTGGAAGACGTGCGCGATGAATCGGACGAACAGATCCGCATCGTCTTCGTGCCCAAAAGCCGCAACGTCGATCCCGAACTGCTCAAGGAATCGCTGTTCAAGCTGACCGATCTGGAAAACCGCTTCAGCCTGAACCTCAACGTGCTGGATGAAACGCGCACCCCCGGCGTGCTCAGCCTGAAGCTGCTGCTGCAGGAATGGATCAAGAGCCAGATCGATATTCTGGTCCGCCGCAGCCAGCACCGCCTGGCCAAGATTGCCGACCGGCTGGAGCTGCTCGAAGGCTATATCATTGCCTATCTCAACCTTGACCGGATCATCGAGATCATCCGGACCGAGGATGAGCCCAAGCCGGTGATGATGGCCGAATTCCTGCTGACTGACCGGCAGGCGGAAGCGATCCTCAACATGCGCCTGCGGTCCTTGCGCAAGCTTGAGGAAATGGAGCTGCGGCGCGAGCGTGACGATCTGCTCGCCGAAAAGGACGAACTGGAAAAGCTGCTCGAAAGTCCGGCGCGCCAGCGCACGCGGCTAAAGCGCGATCTGGCCAGTCTGCGCAAGGACTATGCCGAGGATACCGCGCTCGGCCGCCGCCGCACCACGATTGCCGAAGCCTCGCCCACGGTCGAATTCAGCATGGACGCGATGATCGAAAAGGCGCCGGTCACGGTGATCCTTTCGGCCAAGGGCTGGATCCGGGGGGCGAGCGGGCACGAGCCGCTCGACAAGGAATTCAAGTTCAAGGAAGGCGATGGCCCGGCTTTCGCTCTCCACGCCCAGACCACGGACAAGCTGCTCATCGCCTGCGACAATGGCCGCTTCTACACCCTGGGCTGTGACAAGCTGCCATCGGCGCGCGGATTTGGCGAGCCGATCCGCACCATGGTGGACATCGATTCCGGGGCGGAAATCATCGGCCTCCTCGTCTATCGCCCCAAGGCGCAGCTCTTGCTGGCGAGCAACGCCGGACGCGGCTTTGCGGCAGAGGCGGACGAGCTGCTCGCCGAAACGCGCAAGGGCCGCGGCGTGATGACCACCAAGCCCGGCGTGAAACTGACTGTGGTGCGCGAAATCCCCGCCGAGCACGATCATGTTGCCGTGGTGGGCGACAACCGCAAGCTGGTGATCTTCAGCCTTGAGGAACTGCCCGTGCTCGCCAAGGGGCAGGGCGTAACGCTGCAACGCTACCGCGACGGCGGGCTTGCCGATGCGACCACGCTGAAGCTGGAAGACGGCCTCAGTTGGAAGATGGGCGGAGACACCGGCCGCACGCGCACCGAAAGCGACATGCGCCTGTGGAAGGTCGCGCGCGGCGCGGCGGGCCGCTTGCCGCCGACCGGCTTCCCGCGGGACAACAGGTTCTGAGCGCAGCCTACGATACGATCGGCATTGACTATGCCCGGTTGCGCCACCCCGACCCGCGCATTGCGACACTGATCGACAGCCATCTGGGTGATGCCCGCAAGGTGCTCAACGTCGGTGCGGGGGCGGGATCGTATGAGCCGGCAGGCCGCTTGGTGACGGCGCTGGAACCGTCGATCGAAATGATCCGCCAGCGCACGGCACCGGCCCATGCCGTGGTGCAGGGCGTGGCGGAAGACCTGCCCTTTGCCGATGCGTCCTTCGATGCGGTCATGGCGGTGCTGACGGTCCACCACTGGCAGGACAAGCCGCGTGGCCTGCGCGAATTGCGCCGCGTTTCGCGCGGGCCAGTGGTGATCCTCACCTTCGATGTCGCGCATGGGCTGTTCTGGCTGGCGGACTATCTTCCCGAACTGATCGATCTGGATGAACGGATCATGCCGCCGATGGCGCTTTATGGTGAGGCGCTGGGGCCGGTGCGGATCATGCCGGTTCCGGTGCCGCACGATTGCCGCGACGGCTTCCTTGCCGCCTATTGGCGACGGCCATCGGCCTATCTCGACCCGCGGGTGCGACAGTCGATTTCATCGTTCCACGCCATCGGCGATTGCCGCGCGGCGCTGGAACGGCTTGAGGCCGACATCGCCTCGGGCATATGGTCGGCGCGCTACGGCCATCTGCTTGATCGCGACGAACTGGATTGCGGCTATCGGCTAGTCGTTGCCGGTTGACCGGGCGGCCAGCGCTTCGTCCAGCATCTGGCTAACCCGCTCGAAGCCGGGAAAACCCTCGGCAACCCAGCGGTCCTCGATCTCGCGCAGGGTCCGCGCCACCTCCGGTCCTGCCTTCACCCCGCGCGCGACGATTTCGCCTCCCTTGAGCGGGAAGGTGGGGGTCGACCAGTCGTGGAGCGGCGCTGTGTCTCGTGCCGCCAGCAGCAACCGGTCCAGCGCCGCGTCCATGCCCAGGCGATAGGCCAGCGCGCGCGCATCACTCCTGGCACCGTCCCGCGCGGCGGCGATTGCCAGGCGCTTCTTCTGGGCGCCGGAAAGCCGGAAGCGGCTCGCCACCGCTTCGGCCAGCGGTACCTCGGCGGGGAGCAGCGCGGCGAGGCGGCGGATGGCATCAGGGGCGATGGACTGGCGTGCTTCTTCGGCCACCAGCGCGGCCAGCGCCGCGACATTGGCTTCCGGCAGCACCACGGGGAGGACACCCAGTTCGGCCATCCGCGCCACGGTCGGCGCAGGGTCGGGCAGGCCGAGCAGGTTGAGCATTTCCATGCCGATCCGTTCGCGCGACAGGCCTTTCAGCGTCGGGGCCAGTTCTGAGCAGGCCTGTTCCGCTTGTGGATCAGCTGGTTGTGATCCAAACCTCGCCTGAAAGCGGAAGTACCGCAGGATGCGCAGGTGATCTTCGCGGATGCGCTGGTGCGCATCGCCAATGAAGCGGAGGCGGCGCGCCTTCAGGTCATCGACGCCGCCGAAATAGTCCGAAATCTCCAGCGTCGCGGGATCAGCGTAAAGCGCGTTCATGGTGAAATCGCGCCGTGCGGCATCGTCCCGCCAATCGCTGGCGAAGGCCACCGTGGCGCGGCGGCAATCGGTGGAAACGTCCCGGCGCAGCGTGGTGATTTCCACCGGGCCGAAGGGCAGGATGGCGGTGATCGTGCCATGTTCGATTCCGGTCGGCACGGTGCGGATGCCGGCCGCGTTCAGGCGGCGGACTACTTCGTCAGGGACCAGCGGCGTGGCAATGTCCACGTCCTTCACATCGATGCCGAGCAGCGTATCGCGCACCGCGCCGCCGACATAGCGGGCGTTGCCATCGCCCAGCGCGGCAACCAGCGCGGCGATGTCATCGCGGCTGGTCCACGGGGCGGCGGGCAGCCGATCAGCCATGCCAGTTCAGCCGCTTCGCGAGATTGACGATGATCGCCGCCGTTACCCCCCAGGTGTTATGTTCGCGCCATGGAATTTCGTAATAGGGCCGCATGCCGCCTTCCCATTCCACCCAGCGTTCGAGGTGGTTTTCCCCGTGGAGCATATGCGCAAC
>JBJTLW010000017.1:0-28155 GCA_046063225.1 Novosphingobium sp.
TTTCGCTTCGGCCAGCCGGATCATGGCTGAAACCGGCTGCGCCGCCGTGAAGCTTGAAGGCGGCGTTGCCATGGCAGAAACCATTGCCTTCCTTTCTTCGCGCGGCATCCCGGTCATGGCCCACGTGGGGCTTACCCCGCAAGCGGTCAACGTGCTTGGCGGCTACAATGCCCGCGGACGCAGCCAGCAGGAGCATGAAAAGATCGTAGCCGATGGTCAGGCTGTGCAGTCGGCCGGGGCATTTGCCGTCGTGATCGAAGGGGTGGTCGAACCGATCGCCATCGCGCTCACCCAGGCCCTTGAAATTCCCACCATCGGCATCGGCGCTTCGGCCCAATGCGATGGCCAGGTGCTGGTCACTGAAGACATGCTGGGCATGTTCGAACGCGTGCCGCGTTTCGTGAAGCGCTACGAGGAAATCGCCGCAACCATTTCCGCCGCCGCCGAACGCTATGCAACCGAAGTTCGTGCTCGTGCGTTTCCGGGTGTCGAACAGACATACCAGCCGAAATAGATCCCCTTCCCTTCTGCATTTGAGGCCATAAGTGCTCCGTTTCTACAAAGGCTCGATCCTTTTCACTATCGTCTGCCTGGCGCTTGGCGCGATTTACGGCTGGCAGCTCCACGGCACCGCATCGGGCATGCTTTCGCTGCTGTGGATCGTCTTTGTCCTCGCCATCCTCGAAGTTTCGCTGTCGTTCGACAACGCGGTGGTCAACGCCACCGTGCTGCAGGACATGGACGAGGTGTGGCAGAAGCGATTCCTGACCTGGGGCATGGTCATCGCCGTCTTCGGCATGCGCATCGTCTTTCCGCTGGCGATTGTCGCCATTGCCGCTGGGCTTGGGCCGGTAGAGGCCGTGCACCTCTCGCTCAACGATCCCAAACGGTACGAGGAAATCGTATCGAGCGCCCACGTCGGCATTGCCGGCTTCGGCGGCGCCTTCCTGGCCATGGTCGGCCTTTCGTTCTTCTTCGATTCCGACAAGGAAGTGCACTGGATCAAGGGCCTGGAAGCGTGGCTCAGCAAGTATTCGAGCATCAAGGCGCTGGAAATCGCGCTGCTGCTGATCGTCATCTACCTCGTCTCGCTGCTGCTGGAGCCGGCTGAAGCGCTGACCTTCGTCATCGCCGGCATGCTTGGCCTGGTCAGCTTCATTGCCGTTGAGGCCATCGGCACGATCATGGAAATGCGCGAGGAAGCGCACAAGGCGGCGGGCGCGGTTGTGCGCTCGGGTCTGGGCGGCTTTCTCTATCTCAACGTCCTCGACGCCTCGTTCAGCTTTGACGGCGTGATCGGCGCCTTCGCCCTGTCGAACAACATGATCGTCATCGCGCTTGGCCTCAGCATCGGCGCCATGTTCGTGCGTTCAATGACGATCATGCTGGTGCAGAAGGGCACCCTAGCCGAATACCGCTATCTGGAGCACGGCGCGTTCTGGGCGATCATTGCCCTGGGCGGCATCATGCTGGCCTCTGCCAAGTTCCACATTCCCGAGGCGATCACCGGACTGCTTGGCGCGGCGTTGATCGGGCTTTCGCTGTGGTGGTCGGTGCGGCACAACCGCCGCGAGGCCGCGCGTGAGGCTATGGCCGCGCCAACCGGCGCTTGAGCCCGTCAACCAGCGCGCCATCGGCTTTCCCAGCCTGCAAGGCCATGGCAACGGCTTGCGCCGCGACCGGGCTTGAGGGCTGCAAGGTCAGCGCACGCCGAGCGGTTTGCGCCGCTCCGGCCGTTTCGCCCGACTGAAGCTGCGCATAGGCGAGATCGCAAAGCAGCCGCACGTCGCGCGCACCCGTGCCCTTCGCCAGCGTTGCCAGCAGCATCCTTGCCCGCACCCAGTCGCCAACCGAGGCGGAATAATCGGCCGCGAGGCGAGCAGCGGCCGGGCTCTGCGGATTGGCGGCAAGGTGCGCGGCGATAAGCTGTGCGCTTCCCAGTCGCTTCCCGTCCTGCGCAGCCGACAGAGCCAGACGAACCAGCAGATTGTCATCGCGGCGGATGCGCGACGCCTCGCCATAGTGGCGCAGGGCCGTATCCAGATTGCCGGCGGCGTATTGTGCGTCACCCGCCAGCAGATGGGCCGCCGCCATGCCCGATCGCTCGCCGAGCAGGCTTTCGGCGAGCGATACCGCATCGCCAGTCCGCCCCTGCGCAAGCGCTTGCCGCGCCTTGGCTGCCGCCTGGTCGATTGGATCGCGCCCTGCCCGGCCCACATCGAACGCCGGCGTCAGCCCGCCGCGCGCCACGGCGGCGGCGCGATCGAGCAGAGGCACAGCAAGGTCGCGCTGGCCCAGATCTTCGTGCGCCCGTGCCACGATTTCCATGACATAGACCGGTGCAGAAGGGCTTTGCGCCCAGGCCGCATAGCGCTCCACGATCGCCTTATGCTCGCCAGCGGCATACATCGCGCGGAGCAGCAGCATCTGCGCCAGATCGTTCTGTGGCTGCATATCAACCACGCGGCCGAACGATTCGACAGCAAGATTGGCGTTGTCACCTTCAAGGTCGAGAATCCCCGACAGCAACAGAGCCGAAGGCATGGTCTTCACGCCGTCACCCAGCTTGTTGAGCTTCGTGCGTGCGAGCGAAAAGTTCCCCGCCCGCGCGGCAAGAACGGCCTGCAGATAATGCGCGCGCGGTTCGGCCACGCCGAGTTCCAGCATCCGCCGGGTGATCACAAGCATCTGGCGATAGCGGCCAAGCTCACCCAATGTCGCGGCATAGTGCCCCAGAACTTCGCCGCTCTTGGGCGCGATCATCAGGGCGCGTTCGAACCAGGGCAAGGCCGCTTCGGGGCCATACTGATCGCGCACGATCAGGCCCTGGAAATTCAGGGCGCGCAGATTGGCGGGATTGGCCTTGATTGCCGCCTGGAGGGCGTCAAGCGCGGCAAACTGTTCCCCGGTGCGATAGCGCAATTGCGCCAGATCGACCCAGGCTTCGGCGTTGCTGCCATCAATCGCTATAGCTTGCTCAAGTGTTGCGCGCGCATCGCCGGACTTGCCCTCGCGTTCCTGCAGTCGCGCCAGCATCCGCAGACCCTGCACCCGTTCGGTTTGTACAAATTCGCCGGGCCCAAGCCATTCGCGCGCCTTGGCCAGATTGCCTTCGAGCAGGAACGCCTCTCCCATCGCGGCAGCAAGGCTGCCACGGTCAGCGCCCTGGGCCTGCGCTTCTTTCAGGGCAATTTCCGCTGCGACCCCATCTTCGCGCGCCAGATCAGCCCGCGCCCGTGTCAGCGCTGCATCGCGCTGCGCCGGATCGGCGGCCAGCGGTGATCCCAGCGCCAGCCACAGGGCCACGCCGACACCGCAGGTCACTGCCGCGCGGAGGCCAGTCCTAGCCATGCAGATCGTATTGCTTGAGCAGGTCGTACAGCGTCGGACGACTGATGCCGAGCAGCTTGGCCGTGCTGGAAATGTTGCCTTCGCTGCGCGCCAGAGCGTGGCGGATCATCTTGCGGTCGGTCAGCTCGCGCGCCGACTTGAGGTTGAGCGCATTGCCATCGTCAGCGTCACCGCCCGGCAGATCGAGGTCGACCGCGTTGACCAGCTTGCCGTCGGCCATGATCACCGCGCGCTTCACGCGGTTCTCCAGTTCGCGCACGTTGCCCGGCCAGGCCCAGCCGTCGATCGCGGCCAGGGCGTCGGCGGCAAAGCCCTTGACCTGCGGGTTCATTTCGCGGGCAAACCGGGTCAGGAATGCCTTCGCCAGAAGAGTGGCGTCACCGGGCCGTTCGGACAGCGCCGGGATCTTCACGACGATTTCCGCGAGACGGTAGTAGAGATCTTCACGGAACCGCCCGTCTGCAATCATGGCTTCAAGGTTCTGGTGCGTTGCGCAGACAATCCGCGTATTGACCGGGATGGACGTGCGCCCGCCGATGCGTTCGATCACGCGTTCCTGCAGGAAGCGCAGCAGCTTCACCTGCAGCGGCAGCGGAATATCTCCCACTTCATCGAGGAACAGCGTGCCGCCATCGGCCATCTCGATCTTGCCTTCGGTCATCTTCACGGCGCCCGTAAAGGCGCCCTTCTCATGGCCGAACAGTTCGCTTTCGAGGAGGTTTTCAGGGATCGCCGCGCAGTTGATGGCAACGAAGGCACCTTTCGCCCGGTCACTCGCTTCATGCAGGCCGCGCGCGAGCAATTCCTTGCCCGTTCCGCTGGCGCCCAGCAGCATCACCGAAACATTGGTGTTGGCCACACGCTCGATCGTGCGGGCCACGCGCACCATTTCCGGCGCTGCCGTGATCATCCGGCCGAGCACCTTGTTTTCCTCACCCGCGCTCGACGCGAGTCGGCGATTTTCCGCCTCGATAAGGAACAGGCTGTAGGCCCGGCGGACGATCAGCCCGATGGCATCGATATCCAGCGGCTTCTGATAGAAATCGTAAGCCCCGCGAGAGATGGCTTGCAGAGCGGATTCCCGTGCGCCGTGGCCGCTGGCGACGATCACCTTGGTATCGGGCTTGATCGCCATGATCTCGTCCAGCACGGCAAAGCCTTCGCTGGTTCCATCAGGATCAGGCGGCAGGCCGAGATCGAGCGTGACGATCGGCGGTTCTTCCGAACGCACCGCGGCAATCGCGCTGGCGCGGTCGCCGGCGATGATGACTTCAAAATCCGGGTAGGCCCATTTCAGCTGGGCCTGAAGACCGGCATCGTCCTCAACGATCAGCAGTTTGGGCTTTTCTTCCGACATTCACGCGACTTTCGACTTATGGTTTTCACGATTGGCGATAAGATCCGCCGCGCTCGAAAGCGGCAGGCGGATAATGAAGCGGGTTCCCAGCCCTTCCCGGCTCTCGACATCAAGGCGGCCCTTGGCGTTGCGGATCAGTTCGCGCGCTTCGAAGGCGCCGATGCCGAACCCGCCCGGTTTTGACGAAACGAATGGCTTGAACAGTCGGGTGCGGACAAATTCGGGCGCCATGCCGGCACCGGAATCGATCACCTCGATCCGCGCCGTCAGGCCATCGCTGGTCTGGTCGATGAACACCGGCGTCCCGCTGGTGCTCGCGTCGATGGCGTTCTGCACGATATGGATCAGCGCCTGTTCCACCGCCTCGCGATTGGCCACCACCTCACCGCCTTGCGACTGGACGAGGATGACCTCGCTGGTTGCGTGGAACTGCTCGGCGACCTGGCGGGCAAGTTCGCCGACATCGAATTTCTCGACATGCTCGCCACCGGCTGCGCCATAGCGCGACAGACGGGCGATCAGCGCGTTGAGCTTGTCTGCCGAATTGCGCAGGGTGACCAGCATGTCGGCGCGGAAAGCCGGGTTGTCGGCATGCAGTTCCGCGTTGCGCGCGAGCAGGCCAAACTGGCTCGCCAGGTTCTTGATGTCGTGCATGACGAAGGCGATGCGGCGGTTGAATTCGTCGAACCGCGCCGCCTCGGCCAAGGCATCGTGACCGGCGTTTTCCGCCAGGGTGGTCGCCAGATGCTGCCCGATGACGCGCAGCAGATCGAAGTCCTCCCAATCGAGCGGACGGCGGTGGGCCGGGCCTGTGAGAACGACCACGCCGACCAGCCGGTCGTAATGGATCAGCGGCACAACGGCCCAGGCGCGCTCGTCTGCGATCAGCCATGGCGGCACGACCGTTTGTTCGCCATTCTGGGCCGTGCCGTTGCGCACGGCTTCCATCTCGATGATATATCCGGTGCGCTCCAGGAAACGGGCTGCATCGGCCTCCAGCGCGACGGCGGGCACCTCGATCGTTGCCCATTGCCAGCGGCTGGACAGGACGAGATCGCCGTTGTCTCCCGTCACCAGCAGCAGCCCCGCTTCGCTGTCGGTGATCTGGGCCAGAGCCTGAATGGCCCTCTGTTCCAGCGGCAGAGCATTTTCACCGCTCCGGCCAATGGTACGGGCAAAGCGCAGCCATTCGGAGCGATAGTCGTAGCGGTGACGGAAGAGGTGCTTGGTCAGAACGACCTTCAGCCACGATCGCATGCGCTTTGACGGCAGCAGCATCAGCGCCAGCGCGAACGTCACGAAGAACAGGCCGAACTGATAGAGGTTGGCGTAACGCGGACCGACCAGGTGGGCGAGCTGCGATCCGATCAGCATCAGGCCGAGATAGCCAAGGATACCCAGAAGCGCCGCCGACTGGAACGCCACGGCCCGCGACGGACCGAAGTGCAGTTCATCCCGGCGTTTGGCCGCCGCTGGCAGCAGCAATAGTGCGCTGAGTGCCAGGGCAAGGCCGCGTAAGGCGCCCAGACCGTGCGGCCAGGTGTCGGCAATCCAGGCCACGGTGTAGAAGTTGAGATCGTAGATCCACAGCACGCCAAGCGCCATCGCCGGCCAACGCAGCTCGAGCCGGGCCTGCTTCGTCGCCCCGCTGTACAGGTTGTGCAGCAGCACCAGCGCGCCGATCGTGAAGATCAGCCGGAAGCTGACCATGATCTCATAGACGTCCGGCTGCGACAGCAGGCCCCGCTGCGGCCCGTGCAGCATCAGCAGCAAGCTGGCTCCGACAAGTTCGACAGCGACGAGCGCAAGGGCCATCGGGCGCACCTGACCCACAAGCGTGTCGCGCCCATCCGTGCCGAACAGGCGCCAGACGACCATGATCCAGGCGATGTTGCGCAGCGATTCGGTGAAATAGGTTCCCGCCGATTCCGTGCCCGTCGCGCCAGCGGTAATCGCCCACGACACGCTCAGCGCCAGCGCCATGACCAGCGGCATGCCCACCGCACCCAGCTTCTCGCGTCGCGGCAGAAGCCAGAAGGCCATGCTGACCGCGGCCAGAGCGCCGATCAGGTGCGTCAACGCCGGAAGGAGCGACCAGTTGGCCACGGCCGGTCAGCGCGCCCCCTCGTGCCACAGCACCACGCGCAGGGTCTGCAGCAGGATCAGGAGATCGAGGAACGGGGTGTAATTCTTGGCGTAATAGAGATCGTATTCCAGCTTGTGCCGGGAATCCTCAAGGTTCGCGCCATAGGGATAGTTGATCTGCGCCCAGCCCGTGATGCCCGGCTTCACCATGTGCCGCTCGGCATAATAGGGCAGCTTTTCCTCAAGGTCCGACACGAATTCGGGCCGTTCGGGGCGCGGGCCGACGAAGCTCATCTCGCCCTTCAGCACGCTCCACGTCTGCGGCAGTTCATCGATCCGCACCTTGCGAATGAAGCGCCCGACGCGGGTGACGCGCGGATCGTTCTCCTGCGCGAACTGCGCGCCGTTGACCTCGGCATCGGTGCGCATGGAGCGCAGCTTGATTAGGTCGAACGTCTGGCCATAAAGCCCGACACGCGTCTGGCGGAAAAAGGCGGGGCCCTTGCTGTCGATCTTCACGATCAGGGCGAACAGCGCAATGATCGGCGCGGTCAGCAGCAGCAGGAGCGAACTGGCGAGCACGTCAAACACGCGCTTCGCCGCGCTCGAGAACACCCGGCCCGAGGAAAACCCGTCCGAAAAGATCAGCCAGCTGGGGTTTACGGTATCAAGGTCAACACGTCCGGTTTCCCGCTCGATAAAGCTGGAGAAGTCGTTGACGTGAACGCCGGCGGTCTTGATCCGCAGCAGGTCCTGAAGCGGCAAGGCGTTGCGCCGTTCTTCCAGCGCCAGAACCACTTCGCTGACGCCGAGATTTTCGACAAAGCGCTTGAGGTTGTGGATGGCGCTGCGGTTGATCGCCTCTTCCACGGGGTGCGGGCCATCGGTCATCCCGATGTAGCCGACGATCACGAAGCCGCTTTCGGGCCGTTCACCAAGGCGGCGCAGACGATTGGCGCGCTCACCCGCGCCAAGCACGAGAACACGCCGGCGGAAGGCCGACGCGCCCAGAATGCCGCCGACGACAAGCCGGTTCGCAAGCAACAGCGCAATCGAAAGCGCCATGGCGTAAGCCAGAACCGAGCGCCAGAAATGCGCTCCGCCCGTCAGCCAGTCGAGAAACGACAGGGCGATGACGCCAAGCGAGATCGCCACCAGTAGCCGCGCCGTGGCAAAGCGCATCGATCGCAGGCTTTCCGAACCATAGACGCCCACCGCGATCATCACCGTGATCATCACCGCGGCATAGCCGACCAGCACTTCCGTGCGGTCAAGAGGCGATCCGATAGCCATGTGGATCTGGGTTGCGCGCAGGCGCCAGGCCAGTTCCCCCGCCAGCGCCAACAGGGCGAGGTCAAACAGCCCGAGCAGCAGGACGGCATGCGGAATGTAGTGCTTGAACAGCCTGATCATGGAAGGCGGGTTTAGCGCCAAGGAGTAAAATGTCGGTAAAGCTGACAATGGCTTTGCAAAACAGAAAGCACGCAAAACCGCCAAGTCCGGAACAGAGGACGTAGGAAATTGTAAGAAATTCTTACAGGCTCTCGATAGTGAACCGGAAGGGTCAACCCGGCCTTAACCATGTTGCGAGCCCATCGATTAACTCGCAGGCGCTATTAACGCGGGCATGAAAGAGCTGCTCGCAGAGATCCCGGTTCCGCCGAAGATGATACGGCACTTTGCCGTAGTGACGGTGATCATCACCGCCTGCATTGCGCTATTTGCTGATGGGGAGCGCCGGCAGGCCATGGCCGATGAGGTCGATCAGCAGCGCCAGCAAGCCGAACTGCGCCAGGCCGAGGCCGCGCAATCGGGCCCCAAGCAATACCAGCCCCCAGTCGTTCGTACCGGCGGAACCGGATCTGGATTCGGCGCAGAAGGTCCGGTGGATCCGGGCGGCACCGATACCGGCGGCGGTGAAGTGGCAATCCGCACCACAGGCGGCTCTGGTGGCTTTACCCACGCCGGGGCTTACGATTATGGCGCGCTTCCGCCAGACGTTGTTGCCCTGCGACAGGGCAAACTGCCGCCCAAGACAATCGGACCTGCCTGGCAACCACCGAAGAAGGTGCCGACCGAACGTGACCGGCAAAACCTGCTGCGCTCCGCCGAGGAGCGTGCTGGCCCAGCGACGGAAGCGCGTACGCAGTAAGAGGGCTTCAGCCAAAGCACTCCCGCGCCAGATAGGTGCGCGTTTCCGCACCGATCAGGGCGGCGTGGCCGTAGTTGGGGTGATCGATCACCAGCATCGCCTGTCCCTCCCCCGACGTCCAGGCGGCAATGGCTTCCTGTGAAAAATCGAAATGCAGGAAGTGGACGGCGCTGGCCTTGCCGTCGCTTTCGCGTGTCCGCTCAACGTCACCTTCCGGCCGGGCCGGCACGGTTACACCGCCAACCTGGATGGATATGTGGTCCTCGACCCCGCCAATCGTACGGAGAAAGATGTCGCGCCGAACAGGGTCTGGCACTTCGAACAGCAGCGTCGCGGTTAATTCCCGGCCCTTGGGCACCATGGGATCATAGGCCGCGATCTCATCGGGAATCTGGGCATCGCCGCCCTTCTCGATCCGCAGCATTTCGTGGATCTGCAGCCACATCGAATCCCAGGTTTCGAACATGGCCGTCGCATTCGGTCCCACGGAGACGCGCGTCAGTTGCTTGCGCAGGATCGCTTCCTGCCGCTTGTCCGCGCGGATCGTTTCGTACTGATCCAGCGGAATAATGTCTTCGCGGGCAATCGTTCGGGAGTCGCGTGGCATGGGTTCAAAGTCCGTATGCTTTGGCCACGACCTCGATCGGATGGCCGATGCGGTCGGGCGGTGTCTGGCCGTTGGCTTCGATAACCTGACGAAGATGCGGTCCGGCAAGCGGACACTCGCTGACGATCATGTCCGGTTCGGTCTTCATCAGGTTGCGTGCGGCGGGTTTGCCCACCTTGACCGCACGATCGAAATTCTCGGCAAAGATGCCCCACTTGCCGCCATGGCCGGAGCACCGTTCGGTCAGCGCCGGCGCTGCGCCCGGGATCAGACGCAACATCTCCAGCGCCTTCGGCCCCATGTTCTGCGCGCGGGCGTGGCAGGCAAAGTGAACGGAAATCGCCGCCGGCATCTCTGCAATCGGGGCAAGGCCCGTGTCCTTGGCCAGGGCCACGATATATTCGCTGACATCGAAGGTGTGGCGCGAAAGCACTTCCACGGCCTTGTTGCCCGGTTCGATCAGAGGCCATTCGAACTTCAGCATCAGCGCACAGCTGGTCGTCAGCGGGACGATATCCCAACCCTCTTGCACCAGCGGTGCAAAATGCGCGGAAATGCGCTGCGCAGCGGACGAGACGGCGGCCATGTCACCGTTTTCGAAATTCGGCATACCGCAGCAATCGGGATGCTCGATCCGCACCTTCACACCGTTGTGAGCCAGCACCTTGACCAGCGCGAGACCCGGCGTGGCATCGTTGAATTCGTCGTGACAGCCCGCGTAGATCGCAACCTTCTTGCCGAAGGCGGGACCATCGGGGTTGGGCGGCGGCACCAGAGCCGGCGCCTGGTTCGTAAGGCGGGTATCGAGGAACGGCGGCACATGGGCACGGCGATCGATGCCGACCACGGCCTCCATCACCGGGCGGGTCAGCGCGTTGCCCTCTTTCGTCGCCCAGTTGGCCGCGCCGGCCACCATGGAACCAAGACGGCCGTTGCGATCCATCTTGGCCAGCTCGCGATCGGCAAAACTGGTGTTGCCCTTGCGGTGTTCCACCGCACGATGGCGAAGCATCAGGTGCGGAAAATCGAGATCGAAGCTGTGTGGCGGCACATAGGGGCACTTCGTCATGAAGCACATGTCGCACAGCGTGCAGGCATCGACGACCGAGGCGAGCTGCTCGCGGCTCAGGTCATCGACCTCTTCGTTCGGGCTTTCATCGATCGCGTCAAACAGGATCGGGAAACTGTCGCACAGGTTGAAGCACCGGCGGCATCCGTGACAGATGTCGAACACGCGGCGCAGTTCGGCCTCAAGCGCGGCTTCGTCGTACCAGGCCTCGTCCTGCCACGGAATTGCGTGGCGGATTGGCGCGTCGAGACTACCTTCCATACGAAGCTCCGGTCAAAAAATGGCGTGGTGCGGATAGAATCCGGCCGGCAGCCCGCTGGGGACCGCCGGCCGAACAGGATTAGCCTTCCAGAACGGCGTCGAGCGTCTTCTGGAACTTGCCGGCGTGGCTCTTTTCCGCCTTTGCGAGCGTTTCGAACCAGTCGGCGATTTCGTCGAAACCTTCGTCGCGCGCCGTCTTGGCCATGCCCGGATACATGTCGGTGTATTCGTGCGTTTCGCCCGCGATCGAAGCCTTCAGATTGGCAACGGTATCGCCGATCGGCTCACCGGTGGCCGGATCGCCGCATTCTTCGAGGTATTCGAGGTGGCCGTGCGCGTGGCCGGTTTCACCTTCGGCCGTCGAGCGGAAAACCGCCGCAACGTCGTTGTGACCTTCGATGTCGGCCTTCTGTGCGAAATAGAGGTAACGGCGGTTGGCCTGGCTTTCACCAGCGAACGCGGCCTTGAGGTTTTCCTCGGTCTGTGAACCCTTCAATTCCATGATGTGACTCCTCTCTAACGGGCAAATGCGTTTATCGGCCAGCGTTCAATGCTCTGGCCCTTCCGACTTTGGAACCTAGATTTTCCAAAATCCATGATCGACAAAATCGATCAAATTTCTGCGAATAATTCGCAAAAACGCTTTTTACATTTTCGGCATCAGCCGCATGGCCGAAAGGGTCAGCGCTTCGGCGGCGGTGGCGATCACCTTGTCGGCTTCCGGCGCGAAATAGGGGCTGTGCGGGCTCGGCACGCTGGTGCCCTCTGCCTTGGCCTTGGCAATGGTGTCCTTTGGATAACCGCCGACCCAGAAAATCAGCGACTTGATATTGGCCGCATCCGCGCGACCGAATTCGCCAAAATCCTCGCCTCCCATGGACGGTGCAATCTGCATGGCACGCGCTTCGCCAAAATGATTGCGCATGAAGCCCAGCATTTCGGTCGTGAAGGCCGGCGTGTTGTAGGTCGAACGCGTATAAGGCTCGCGGACCAGCACCGTGGGCTTCAGCCCGTCCGGCACCCCGGCAACGATGGCCTCCCCTTCGGCCACGCGCTTTATGCCGGAAAGCAGACGCGCGCGGGTAGCATCCGAATAGCTGCGCACGGTCAGTTGAAGTTCGGCCTTGTCGGAAATGATGTTGTGCTTGGCCCCGGCGTGGAAAGATCCGACGGTGACGACAGCCGGCTCCTGCGGATCGTTCTCGCGACTGACCAAGGTCTGCACGCGCGTAACGAAAGCCGCGCCCAGGACGATCGGATCCTTGGTCTTGTGCGGCATCGAACCGTGCCCGCCGATGCCATGGAAGGTCACGTCGACCGAATCCACGTTGGCCAGCGCATAGCCGGGCGTCATCCCGATATCGCCCGACGCGAGTTCGGACGTGTCATGGAATGCGAGCGTATAAGCGGGCTTGGGGAAGCGCGTGTAGAGGCCGTCCTTGAGCATTTCGAGCGCACCCAGGCCCACCTCTTCCGCGGGCTGGCCGATCATCACCAGCGTGCCCGACCATTTAGCCTTGTTCGCCGCCATTAGGCGGGCAACCGAAATCCAGGCGGTCATGTGCGTGTCATGCCCGCAGGCGTGCATGATGCCGCTTTCGACGCCGGCGGTGGATACACCGCGCTTCTTCGAGGCGTAGGGCAGGTTCGTCTGCTCCACCACCGGAAGCCCGTCCATGTCCGCGCGAACCAGCACGACCGGCCCCGGCCCGTTTTTCATCACGGCAACCACGCCGGTCTTGCCCACGCCTTCGGTCACTTCAAAACCGGCCTTGCGCGCGGCATCGGCCATGATCTTTGCCGAGCGCACTTCCTGGAATGACAGTTCCGGATTGGCGTGCAGATCGCGATAGATGTCCATCAGTCCGGGAAGGTCCTTGCTGACCTGATCGGCGATGGACTGGGCCTGTGCGGTTGACGCAAAGGCGGCGGCGATGGCTGCGGCTGAAGCAGCGATGCGGTTGAGCGTTTTCATGGCGCGCAGCCTAACCGCGCGCGCCGCCTGCGCAAGGATCAATTCAACGGTTGGGAATGGTGCCCCTGGCCCGACTCGAACGGGCACGTATTGCTACAAACGATTTTGAGTCGTTCGCGTCTACCATTCCGCCACAGGGGCACGAAGTGCGGCCGCTTAACCTGCCTTGAGCGCAGCCGCCAGAATTTTATGCATCCGCGAATGCAGGGCGTCATTACCGGCCAGAACCTGCACATCGCAGATCGGCTGCGAAATGCCGCGATAGTCCGTAACGAAGCCGCCCGCTTCGCGCACCAGAAGGCAGCCGGCTGCGGTATCCCACGGCTTGAGGCCGCTTTCCCAGAACCCGTCGTAGCGGCCAGCGGCCACCCATGCGAGGTCCAGTGAGGCCGAACCGAAGCGGCGAATGCCCGCCACTTGCGGAGCGAAAGCCCCATAGATGCGCATCCATTCACCGGGATCGCCCGCACCGGCAAAGGGAATGCCGGTGGCGATCAGGCTTTCATCCAGATGGCGGCGCGCCGAAACGCGCAGGCGGGCGTCGTGAAGCCAGGCCCCGCGCGACTTTTCCGCCCAGAAGCTCTGGTCGGTGATCGGCTGATAGACGAGCGCGGCGGTGACTTCGCCCCAGCCCCGACCATCAAGACGCGGCTCCTGTACCGCGATGGAAATCGCGAAGTGCGGGATGCCGTGCAGGAAGTTGCTGGTGCCATCGAGCGGATCGACGATGAAGCGCGGCTTGGTTGGATCGCCTTCGATCACGCCGCCTTCTTCAAAGACGAAGCCCCAGTCCGGCCGCGCAGCGCGCAGCTCGTCCCAGATGGTGCGTTCAGCGTGCTGATCCGCCTTCGACACGAAGTCGGCCGGACCCTTGCGGCTGACCTGCAGGTGTTCGACTTCGCCGAAATCGCGGCGCAAGCGGTTGCCTGCCTTGCGGGCTGCCTTTTCCATCACGCGGATGAGGCCGGGAATCGCCATTCAATCTACTCCAACTGATCCTGATACGGTGACGGATCAGTTCGCCTTGCCGACGTATTCGCGGTCGTACACGTTGACCACGATGCGGGTGCCGCTTTCGATGTGCGGCGGAACCATGACGCGCACGCCATTGTCCAGAATCGCCGGCTTGTAGCTCGAAGAGGCGGTCTGCCCCTTCACCACGGCATCGGCTTCGACGATGGTGGCTTCGACCTGTTCGGGCAGCTGCACCGAAATCGGTCGCTCGTCGTACATTTCGAGCAGAACGGTCATGCCATCCTGCAGGAAAGCAGCCGCATCGCCCAGAAGGTCGGACGGCAGGTTGATCTGGTCATAAGTTTCCACGTCCATGAAGACGAGATCGTCGCCTTCGGCGTAGAGATACTGGAAATCCTTGGTGTCGAGGCGCACGCGCTCAACCGTGTCGGCGCTGCGGAAGCGCACGTTGGTCTTGCGGCCGTCGATCAGGTTCTTCATTTCAACCTGCATGAAGGCGCCGCCCTTGCCGGGCTGGGTGTGCTGCGTCTTGGCAACCTTCCAGATGCCCTTTTCGTATTCCAGGATATTGCCGGGACGGATGTCCACGCCGCTGATCTTCGCCATGACGGATGCCTTCAAGGATGAGAAAGACGCCGAACGATCGGAACCACTCGGGTGCCTCCGGTGAACGGCAAGGCCGCGCCCTTACCCGTTGTGCGTCCGCGTAGCAACACCTTCCGGACAGGTTGGCCGGACGGTTTGGACAATCTGGCGCGCCCGTTCATCTGCTGCTAATCGCGCGGAAGAAAAAGGATCAGGCATGAGACGCTCCATTGCATTTCTGGCCGCGGTCGCAACCGGACCGGCCATCGCAGCCCCGGGTGGGCAGATCGGCACCATGCCGCAGGGTTTCTATGCCTGCGAATTGCCGGGCGACGCCACGGGCCCGGTCGGCGTGCGCGCGCCGGAACACGATTTCACCATTGACAACGCATCAAGCTATTCGACCGCCACGGGGCGCGGAACCTACCTGCTTACCGGCGAGCGACTGGCGATGACTTCGGGTCCGCAGGCCGGGACGGTCTATCGTCGGCAGTCGGGCGGATTCGTGCGTCGGCTCATGCCCGATGGCTCGGACAGCACCTTGCGCTGCATTCTCGGCGTGTCCAACAACAGCCGCTGAGGCACGGCGGCGAGCGCTCAGCCCAGCGCCGCCTTGCGCATCCGGTGATAGCTGAAGGCGGTGATGGCGGCGAACAGCGCCACGCCAGCGGCCATTGACGGCCAGGATTCGCCTGCGACTGCCAGCACCTCGGCATCGTCCGCGTACCAGGCGAGGAAAGCGAAGCCGACGTTGAACAGGCTGTCACCAACGATAAGGCCCGTCGCGACCAGCACGCCCATGCGTTCGGATGCTTCGGCATTTGCCTGACGCATCGCCCAACGGTTGTAGAGATGGCCGAGCACGGCGCCCAGCGCGACCGTGGCGGTAATGTCCATCGGCAGATACATGCCCAGGCCCACCGCGAGCGGCGGCAGGGCGCCCTTGCCGCTCTTGCGCAAAACGGCATCGGCGACGATGGCGCCCACGCCAATCAGTGCGCCCAGCCCGACCAAGCCCCAATCGAGATTGCCGGTCAGAACACCCTGCGCGATCGAGGAAATCAGCGAGGCCTGCGGTGCGGCCAGCGCCTCTGCCCCGGCTCCCGGAGCGCCGACAAAGCCGTACTGGTTGTTCAGCACGTCGAGCACCGGCGGTATCACCAGCGCGCCGAATCCCACACCCAGGATCAACGCAACCTGCTGCCGCCAGGGTGTCGCGCCAACCAGCTGGCCGGTCTTCAGGTCCTGAAGATTGTCGTTGGCAATGGTCGCCACGCCAAAAATCAGCGCGGTGACGAACAGGGCAAAGGCGATCAGCGGCTTGGCACTATCGCCGCCGCCGTTGCCATGGATCGCGACGAGAACGAGCGAAATGCCCAGTACGGTGAGGATGCCGACTCCCGATACCGGACTGTTCGAAGCGCCAACAAGGCCGGCCATGTAACCGGTGACCGACGCGATGATCAGGCCTGCGACCAGTACATAAAGTATCGCGGCAATAAGTGAGGAGATGCCCACGCTCTCGCCAAAATCGGCAAACAGCACGGCAATGGGCAAGACGAGGACGAGGATTACACTGATGACGATACCGATCGGAATGTCCCGCTCGGTCAACGACAGCGAATCCATGCCGCCGCCGGCTGACTTGCGGGCGCGGTCGGCGCGCACGGCATCGCCGATACCCTTCAGAATCGGTCCGATGACGCGCAGCAGGGTCCAGATTGCCGCCACGCCGATGGTTCCTGCGCCGATAAAGCGCACCTTGCTGCGGAACACGGTGTTGACGAAGTCGGCCAGCTCGGTCCCCGCTGGCGGACCGCCCGCAGTCAGTTGCGGCAGGATAATCAGGAAGCTGATGACGATGCCCACCAGCATCGAAATGCCGACCATCAAACCGACGAGATGTCCCACACCCAGCAGCATCATGGAGAGGCCGCCTGACAGTGTGGTCGCCCCGCCGCCGAGGCGGAAGGTGGTCGAAGCCGATTCCGCGGCGAATTTCGACTTGGCCAGCAGCGGATAGACCGCGCCGCCAAACGCACCGGCCACCACGGCGCCAAGGCCGCGTTTGTTCTCTTCCTCACCGCCTACGCCGGATCCGACTTTAAGGACTTCGGCCGCCGCAACGCCTTCCGGATAAGGAAGGTCCGACCCTGTCACCAGCGCGCGGCGCAGCGGGATGGAATACATCACACCCAGAACACCGCCGATGGCGATGACCGCGACCGACTGCCAATAGGGAAAGCCGCTCCACCACCCGATCATCAGCAGGCCGGGCAAAACGAAGACAATAGCCGAAAGGGTGCCCGCAGCGCTGGCGATGGTCTGGACGATGTTGTTTTCCTGGATCGTGACGCCTTTGAAATTGCGCAGGATCGCCATCGATATCACCGCCGCCGGGATCGAGGTGGCGAAGGTCAGGCCCACTTTAAGCCCGGCATAGACGTTCGCCGCCGTGAAGACGAAAGTCAGGATTGCCCCGAGAATGATCCCGCGAATGGTGATCTCGCGCGCGCCGGTGTCCATGCTCATTCGCTTCGTCCTTCAGCCTGAATTGGCGAACATGGCACAGTCATGCCTGTTATGGAACCGACCGGCCCACTCCATCAGCGTCTCATCAACAGGGGATAGGGATTGACCGCCAAGGCCTTGTCCCACCAGCGCGCTTCGGGCGTCGTCACGTTGATGGCAAAATGCAGGTGCGGCGCGGCCGGGTTGGCGTTGCCGGAATAGCCAACAGTGCCGATCACCTGCCCGGCGGCAACCGATTGCCGCTCTGCGAGACCGGCGGCATAGCGATCGAGGTGCGCGTAGTAATAGAGGACCCGGCGGTCAGCCGACCGCAAGTAGATCGTGTTCCCGCCCTCGCGTGACTGGAACAGCTTTTCGATAAAACCGGGCGCAGCAGCGCGAACCGGAGTGCCCAGAGGTGCGAGAATGTCGATGGCGTCATGGCGCCGCGCACCGTTGGCGCGTGCCTCTGTAAAGGTGTCGACCAGTTGGTGACGCTGCACGCCATCGACGGGGATCACCAAGGTCGGCATCGGCGGCATGGAGTAGGGCAATGGGGCCGAGGCGCTTGTCTGAGCAGGCTGCGTCGACCTGACCGCCGTGATCGGTATCGATGACACCGTGGATTGTTGGGCCGGCTCCGGGCTCGGCTTGGCAAGCAAGGCGTAAGATGATCCTGCGCCGCCGCTCGGCAAGTTCGTGACGGCGAGCGCAAGCCCGGTGAGGACACCAATCCCGCCCAATGCGCGCAGAAAGATGTCTCGCCCCTTCACCTCAGGCCTCGAAAAGAACCTGCGTGCCCGCGTGGACCATCTGGGCAAGCCGGGCGACGTCCCAGTTGGTCAGGCGCACGCAGCCATGGCTTTCCGCGCGGCCGATCGTTTCGGGATGCGGCGTGCCGTGGATACCATAGTGCGGCTTGCTGAGGTCGATCCACACCACGCCGACCGGGCCGTTCGGTCCCGGCGGCAAGGTTGCGGCCTTGTCACCGCGCTTGGCGTCCCAGAACAGTTTTGGGTTATAGTGGAATTCGGGATTATAGGACGTCCCGTTGATCTTCCATTCACCGATCGGCAGCGGATCGTGTTCGGATCCCATCGTCGCGGTATAGACCGCGACCAGCTTTTCGGCCTTGTCATAGACCTTCATAGTACCCTTCGATTTGCTGACGACGATGCGTTCGGCCTGCGGTTGAGCGCTGCCTACCCCGAGCATGACGAGCGTCTGCGCCCATCCCGCATCGCGAACCTGGCTGGGGTCAACCTTGTCGTTGCCAACATTGGGCACGCGGATCTGCTGACCAGCAGCAAACAGCGCCGCAGCAGGTGTTACTGAAGAAGACGGCGACGGCGATGATAACGGTGATGCTGGCGCCGATCCGCCGGCATCGGGCGCGGCCTGCGCGGTGGCGATCTGCGGATTGAGCGCCGCAAGCGTTTCGACTGTCGTGTGAAACCGCTCGGCCAGCTTTTCATCCAGGCTCTCATAGCCCAGCGCCGGCAGGCGGCTTTGTTCGGCTGGCCGCTTGGGCAAGGCGACAAAGGGTCCAGCGGCGAAATCGGCTGGGATGGTGATCATGCGCGTCGCCGGGATGGTCTGCCACTGGCTCAATGCCTTGACCGTGGCCTCATCTAGCTCGCCCGTCACACCCAGGCCATTGGCTTCCTGAAAGCCGGAAATCGCGTTGCGGGTCGAAAGACCCATCTTGCCGTCAACCACACCCGGCGTGAAACCGAGGCGATCGAGCACGACTTGCGCCTGCATGACCGGGCGCGCCTCGCTGTCAGCGGGTTCCGTCACTTGCTGGCCATCGCGCGCTTGCAGGCCGCCAGTGGCAGCCGCAGGCGCGCTCTGCGACGCCCCGGGTGCAGGATCGGCGCCCTTGCAAGCGCCCAAGGCGACGATCGACGTACAAAGCAGCGCGGCCATCAAAGGGCGTTTCATTCTGGCATCCCGTTTCGCGACGGCATCACGCCGACGGAATGCACAACGAAGGAAACGCCAAAAGGCTCCGCCAGTCTAGAGCTTCAACGCCTTGGCAAAGGCCTGCACATTGGCAGCCTCATCGCCATTCCACACCGCGCCCGATACGGCGACGAAATCCGCGCCCGCGGCGGCCAGCGCGCCGCAGGTTTCCGGCGTAATTCCGCCAATAGCCACGCAGGGAATTTCGAACAGCGATTGCCACCATGTCAGAATGTCGGGTTCGGCGTGGTGTTCGACCGCCTTGGTCTCGGTCGGGAAGAATGCGCCGAAGGCCACGTAGTCCGCCCCGGCCTCCCCGGCTTCCATCGCAAGATGACGGCTGTTGTGACAGGTTACGCCAATCTGCGCCTCGCGGCCAAGCCGTTCGCGGGCATCGCGCGGATCGCCGTCATCCTGCCCCAGATGCACGCCGTCCGCGCCTATGCGCTTGGCCAGGCTGATCGAATCGTTGACGATGAAGGCCACGCCCGCATCGGCGCAGATTTTCTGCAAGGGTTCGGCAAGGCGTGCGGCGGCGTGCTCGTCCATGCCCTTCACGCGGAACTGAAACGCCGCGACCGGCGCTGCCGCCAGTGCACGCGCCAGCCTTTCAGGAAAATCGCCGCCAACGTCGAGCGGGGAGACAAGGTAGAGCTGCGTCGGTTCGCGATTGGTATCGTCTGTCATGGGCTGCGCAATAGGCGAAAGTGGCGCGTGGGCAAACGGATCAATTGAACACGTCGTCAATGCTGTCCGCCGTCGCCTTCGTTTTCCCAAAGCCATTGGCCCAAGCCCGCAAAAGCAGCCCGATGATGGCCAAGTCGGCGGCAAGGAAAACAACGCCCTGGAATACGATCCCGTTCATCGGTTCGACGGGCTCCGTCGCCAGATAGACCCCCGCCCGCATCAGGGACATCAGCGAAAGGAACGAGAACAGGATGATCGCCAGGGCAGAAAGCCAGCCCGGCCGCAGGGCCAGCCAGAGCGACAGGACCAGCGGCAGGCCGTATTCGACCAGCGAAAGGACCGAATACAAGCCGGCAACCGTGAATTCGCTGGAAATACCGCGCCACAGGGCAACGCCCGCAAAGAGGCAAGCCGCAATTCGCGTGTTGCGATCCGACTGGCGGCCCAGGCGCCAGAGCAGCAGCACAAAAGCGGCGATCACCAGCGCGCTTCCGGCAAGCAAACCGAACGGACTGCGCAGCACGGCGTAAAGGCCCAAGGCGCCGAGAAGGCCGGCAACGATCATGAATTCGCGGTCAGGAAGCTTCATCTGGCCACGTTGGCGTGGAGCAAACGGCGCTGTCAATCCGCTGGCACGATCCGGCCTGTCATGCGTTCAGATGACGTAAACCCGCTGCGTGAGAGTTTTGCCCCATGATGACCCGCCTTCTCGCCCCCGCCCTGCTCCTGTCCCTTTCCGCCTGCGCCTCGGCATCTGCGAGCGGGGACCAATGGGCCGGATTCGGCCAGCGCGTTAAGGCCGGTCCGGTGGTCGTCCGTCCGGATCGACTGGTGGAAGACAGCCGCTGCCCGATGAACGCGCGCTGCATCTGGGCTGGTCGGGTGGTGATTGATGCGACGGTGTGGACGAATGGCAGACGCAGCCTTGTCCGCCTTGAATCGGACAAGCCGGCCAATCTGGCGGACGGAACGCTTTCAATCGATGCCGTTCGTCCTGACAGCTTCATGACGAACAAACGCCCCGCACGGGCCGCCTATCGCTTTCATTTCCGGTTCGATCGACCGAACTGACGCGCCGGAAAAGACAACCGCCGGGTCAGGTTTCCCTGCCCGGCGGCCTCCTCTCCAACTCGGTGCCCACGCGAAACGACCGCGCAGACCAATCTCAAACCTGCAAGCCCTTCGTCCTGGCTATGGCAGCATCGAACAGCGCCGGATCGTCGAGCTGAAAGGCGACGGCATTGCCCTTGCCAAGGCCCGGAACCGGGCAGTCTGTCGCAACGAACCGGTTGGGCGCGGCAAGCACGGTAAACTTGCGCATCCCATTGATCGCCAGATCATCAAGCGAGGGCGCAGCGCCCCATTTGACAATCGCCTCAGTCGGAATGCGGATCGATCGCAGCGAACCTAGGTTCAGGACCAGTTCTTCCTCGTCCAGCTGGTGCGGCATACGTGGCCACGAACGAATCCAGCCAATCAGCCAGATGAGCGATAGCCCCGAAACAATCGTCAAAGGCCAGCCGATGCTTGGCCATTTCAGCGTAACGAACAAGTGAACAGCGCAGAATTCGAGGGCCGCCAGCCCGAAAAAGGCCCAGAGCATCGGAACCACCGCCCGATGATTGGCAAATTCATGTTTCGGGCCGGCCATGACCTCAGATCTTCTGCGTCGAACCCTTGTAGATATCGTCAATGGCCGAGGCCAGCGATGCGTCGAATTCGGCATCGGTCATCTGCGCGCGCAGGTCTTCCAGCAGCGCGCGGCTGAAGCTGGCGATGATACCGCGGTTCTTTGACAGTTCGACGCAGGCTTCGGGGCGCTGATAGCCGCCCGACAGCGCGACAACGCGCAGCACCTTGGGGTGATCGACCAGCGCGTCGAACGAGCCTGGCTTCACCGGCAGCGAAAGCTTGAGCATGATCTGCTGGTCCATGGCTTCAAGGTTCTTGAGGATTTCCTCGAGCATGATCGCGTCGCATTCGGCGCGGGTTTCGCTCTTGATGTTAATTTCCGGCTCGAGCATCGGCATCATGCCGTGGCTCAGCACCTGACGGCCAACCTCGAACTGCTGCGCGACGATATCGGCGATACCCGAGGCGTTCGCCGAATTGATCACCGAGCGTTCCTTGGTGCCATAGACGCCCAGCGCCTTCGACTTGACGAGCAGAGCGTCAAGTTCCGGCATCGCCTTCATCATCTGTACGCCGCGGTCTTCGTTTTCGAGACCCTTGTCGATCTTGATGAACGGCACCACGCCCTTTTCGATCAGCGCGGTCGGGGTGGGCTTGCCGTCAACCGAACCGTCCATGGTGCGTTCGAACAGGATCGCGCCGATCACCTTGTCACCCGTGAAGGCGGACGAGCGGATAATGCGGCTGCGCATCTCGTGGATGAGGCCGTACATTTCCTCTTCGGTGTTCCATGCGCCTTCTTCGATGCCGTAGCCCTTGAGCGCCTTGGGAGTCGAACCGCCCGATTGGTCGAGAGCGGCGATAAAGCCGTTTCCGGCGGCCATCTTGGCGGTCATGTCCTGCGTGTTCATCGATCGTTTTCCCTGGTTCCTGGTTTGGACAAATGGCGCCTGTTTTCAGGCTGCCTGAAGCGCGGCAACGCCGGGCAGTTCCTTGCCTTCCATCCATTCGAGGAAGGCTCCGCCCGCGGTGGAAATGTAGCTGAATTCATCGGCAACGCCGGCGTGGTTGAGCGCGGCGACGGTATCCCCGCCCCCGGCGACCGAAACCAGCGAGCCTTCCGCCGTCAGGGCGGCGGCAACCTTGGCCAGAGCCACGGTAGCGGCGTCGAAAGGTTCGGTCTCGAACGCGCCGAGCGGGCCGTTCCACACCAGCGTCTTGCAGGTCTTGAGCACATCGCCCAAGCCTTCGGTCGCCTGGGGGCCGATATCGAGGATCATCTCGTCCGCCGCCACCTCGTGGACCGCGCAGATGCGCAGGCTGGCCGGGTTCGCGGCAAATTCCTTGGACACGACAACGTCGTAGGGCAGATGGACGGTGCAGCCCGCCTTGTCCGCCGCTTCAAGGATGGCGATGGCCGTATCCTTCAGGTCATGTTCGCACAGCGACTTGCCGACATCGACATCGCTCGCAGCCAGGAAGGTGTTGGCCATGCCGCCACCAATGATCAGGTGATCGACCTGGGTGACAAGATGCTGAAGCACGTCAAGCTTTGACGATACCTTCGCGCCGCCGACAACGGCGGCTACCGGACGTTCCGGCGCACCGAGCGCCTTGTCCAGCGCTTCAAGTTCAGCCTGCATCGAGCGACCAGCATAGGCGGGTAGCAGATGAGCCAGACCTTCGGTGCTGACATGGGCGCGGTGCGCGGCGGAAAAGGCATCGTTGACGTAGAAATCGGCATTGGCGGCAATCGCCTTCGCCAGTTCCGGATCGTTCTTTTCCTCACCCTTCCAGAAACGCGTGTTTTCCAGCAGGGCAATGTCACCGGGGCGCAGGATGCCGATGGACTGGGCGACAACGTCCCCCGCCACTTCAGGCACAAACATCACTTCCTTGCCCAGCACCGACTGCACGCAATCGAGCGTCATCGATACCGACATGGTGGAAACGCGCTCACCCTTGGGGCGGCCAAAGTGCGCGAGCAGCAGAACCTTCGCGCCCTTCGCGCAAAGATCGAGGATGGTCGGGGCCGAAGCCCGCACGCGTGTATCGTCGGTAACAGCGCCGTCCTGCATGGGCAGGTTGAGATCGACGCGGACCAGCGCGACCTTGCCATTTACATCGCCAAGATCGTCAAGCGTGCGGAACTTCGTCATTTTCCGGTTTCCTTAAAGCAGCTTGCCCATGACGCCGGCCGTATCGACCATGCGGTTGGAGAAGCCCCATTCGTTGTCATACCAGCTGAGCACGCGCACCAGCTTGCCGTCGATCACCGCGGTTTCCAGCGCGTCGATGGTCGAGCTGTGGGCATCGCCGTTGAAGTCGATCGAGACGAGCGGTTCTTCGGTGTAGCCGAGAACGCCCTTCAGCGGACCTTCGGCAGCGGCCTTGAGAAGAGCGTTGACTTCTTCCTTGGTCGTGTCGCGCTTCGGCTGGAAGGTTAGGTCAACGACCGAGACGTTCGGCGTCGGCACGCGGATGGCCGAACCGTCAAGCTTGCCCTTCAGTTCGGGCAGAACTTCACCCACGGCGCGGGCGGCGCCCGTGGTGGTCGGGATCATCGACATGCCGGCAGCGCGGGCGCGGCGCGGATCTTCATGGATCTGGTCGAGGATCTTCTGATCGTTGGTATAGGCGTGGATGGTCGTCATCAGGCCGCGTTCGATGCCGATGGCATCGTTCAGCACCTTGGCAAAGGGCGACAGGCAGTTGGTGGTGCACGAAGCGTTGGAAACGATCGTGTGATCGGCTTCCAGCTTTTCGTGGTTCACGCCGTAAACGACGGTCAGGTCAACGTTCTTGCCCGGGGCCGAAATCAGCACCTTCTTGGCACCGGCGGCAAGGTGCTTTTCGCACGAGGCGCGGTCGGTGAAGAACCCGGTGCATTCCAGCGCGATGTCCACGCCGTTGGCGGCATGCGGAAGGTTGGCCGGATCGCGCTCAGCGGTCACCTGGATGCGCTTACCGTTGATGATCAGGTCATTGCCATCGACTTCGACCGTGCCCTTGAACGCACCGTGGACCGAGTCACGCTGGAACAGCATGGCATTGGCCTGGGCCGAGGCCAGATCGTTGATCGAAACCAGTTCAAGATCGTGGTCGGTGCGCGAGAGAATTGCGCGAGCGACGTTGCGCCCGATGCGTCCGAAACCGTTGATCGCAACCTTGATTGCCATGATGAACCTCCTGCTGGGTCTATAGTTTTTCGTTGATCCGTTTCACGACGGCTTCCGGTGAGAAGCCGAAGTATTCAAAAAGCTGTTCCGCCGGAGCCGAAGCGCCGAAGCGGTCGAGGCCGATGGTCAAACCATCGCCCACATACTTCTGCCAGCCGAGCGTGATCCCCGCTTCGATCGACACCTTGAGAGCGTCGGCCGGAAGCAGGTCTGCACGATAGGCCGCGTCCTGTTCGTCGAACAGTTCCCAGCACGGCATGGAGACGACGTCGGCGCCCACGCCCTGCCCTTCGAGCAGCTTTGCCGCGTCGAGCGCGATGCCGACTTCCGATCCGGTGGCCATGATCACGACCTTGCGCGCCGCATCGGCCGACTTCACGCGGTAGGCGCCTTTGGCGCACTTCATGTCCGCATCGGTGCGGAACGGCGCAAGGTTCTGACGGGTCAGCGCCAGCACCGAAGGCCGGTTCGACGCTTGCAGAGCCAGCGCCCAGCATTCCGCCGTTTCGACAGCATCGGCCGGTCGGAAGACGAGGACGTCGGGGATGGCACGCAGGCTCATCACGTGTTCCACCGGCTGGTGGGTCGGGCCGTCTTCGCCAAGCCCGATCGAATCGTGCGTCAGTACATAGACAACGCGCTGCTTCTGGATTGCCGACATGCGGATGGCGTTGCGGCAATAGTCCGAGAACACAAGGAACGTGCCGCCATAGGGGATGACGCCGCCATGCAGCGCCATGCCGTTCATCGCCGCGGCCATGCCGAATTCACGGATGCCGTAATAGACATAGCGGCCGCCATAGCTGTCCGCGCCGAAGGGCGTGGTTGCCTTGGTCTTGGTGTTGTTCGAGCCGGTAAGATCGGCCGAACCGCCAACCATTTCGGGGATCGCCACCGTCAGGGCTTCAAGCGCGTTCTCGCTGGCCTTGCGGGTCGCGACCTTGGGCGGATTGGCGACGATTGCGGCCAGATAATCGTTGACGACCGACTGATCGGCAGGAAGATCGCCCGCCATGCGGCGCGTCAATTCTGCGCCATTGGCGTCGCTGGCGTGGCGCGCTTCCCATTCAGCCCGCGCAGCCGCACCCTTTGCGCCAAGCGACCGCCAATCCGCCAGAATATCGGCTGGCACTTCGAACGGAGCCGAGGTCCATCCGAGATATTCGCGCGCAGCGGCGATTTCGTCAGCGCCCAGCGGCGCGCCGTGGACGTTGTGGCCACCCTGCTTGTTGGGCGCGCCCTTGCCGATGATCGTGCGGCAGGCGACGAGCGAGGGACGGCCGGTTTCGGCAGCGGCTTCACCCAGAGCGCGGGTGATATCGGCGAAATCGTGGCCGTCGCATTCGGTGACATGCCAGCCGGTCGCGCGATAACGGGCGGCAATGTCTTCGCTGGTGGACAGATCGGTATCGCCATCGATGGTGATGCGATTGTCATCCCACAGGACGTTGAGGTGACCGAGCTTCAGGTGCCCGGCAAGGCCGATGGCTTCGTGATTGATGCCTTCCATCAGGCAGCCATCGCCAGCGATCACCCAGGTGCGGTGATTGACGAGGCCATCGCCAAAGCTGGCGTTGAGGTGGCGTTCGGCCATTGCCATGCCAACCGCCATGGCCAGGCCCTGCCCCAGCGGACCGGTGGTGCATTCCACGCCGTCCAGCTCCGTATTCTCCGGGTGACCGGCGCAGGGGCTGTGCAGCTGGCGAAAATTGCGGATGTTATCCATCGTCGGTGCCGCATAACCGGTAAGATGCAGCAGCGAGTAGATCAGCATCGAGCCATGACCGGCCGAAAGTACGAAGCGATCGCGATCCGGCCACTTCGGCGCCGAAGGATCGAACTTCAGGAACTGGCTGTAGAGAACCGTGGCAACATCAGCCATGCCCATGGGCATTCCAGGGTGCCCGCTGTTGGCTGCCTGAACGGCATCCATCGACAAGGCTCGGATGGCATTGGCCATGGGGCCGAGGCGAGATGGATCAAGCGTCATTTGTTGCAGCCTCCGGAGCAAGTGCAAGCTAGGGGCGATTCGGGTTGCGGCCTCTTTGCGGGAAGCCCGCGCGGCGTCAAGTTAACCGATCAATTAAATTGCGATTCGTTACCCGGCTTCCTGTAAGCGATTTTTTGAGTTAGCCTGCCGAGTCATGACGGGGGATCGCATCAACCAGGCCTTGGCCAGGATAGAGGCCGCCGCTGCCCGAATAGAGGCAGCCGCGGGGTCACGCAGCGCATCGGACGATGGTCTGGCCGAAAGGCACCGGGCCTTGCAAGGCGTCGTGGCCCAATCCCTTAAGGATCTTGACGCCCTGATCGGGGGCGCTTCTTCATGAGCAACGTCGATCTCAACATCGGCGGCCGGGTGTTCAAGGTTGCCTGCGCGGCGGGTGAGGAGGACCACGTGTCCGGCCTTGGTCGCATGATCAATGAAAAGGTCGCCGCCGTTCCCGGTGCATCGGGCCAGAGCGAGGGCAAAATGCTGCTGTTCGCCTCGCTGATGCTGGCGGACGAGGTACATGAAGCGCGTCGCAGCGGGCCATCCGCGGAGGCTTCGGCGGTGGCGACCCCCGATCCGGCGGTTGCCACCCGGCTTGAACAGATTGCCACCGCGCTCGAAAAATGCGCCTCTGCCCTTGAGGGTTAACCTCTGTGCCCCTAGATAGGTCGTGACGGGTACTGCCCGGTACGAACCGACAGAACATCCCTGAGGCTATAAGCAATCCTATGGGGGCTGTCCCTGGTTGGACCCTGGTCCGGCACATATGGTTCCCACCTGACGTGAACGCGTCAGTGGATTTCCCCGGCAACGACCCATGGTGGTCCCGTCACCCTTCCCCCTCTTTCGGAGCCGCCCTCTTGCAAGCGAAGTCAGACCTGCGGCGCGAAATGCGGGTTCGGAGGAACGAATTCGTCGCCTCGATCCCGGAGAAGGTGCGAGCGTTGGTGTTCAGTCGTCCACCGGGTGCAGTGGTCGATTTCCTGCGCGAATATCGGGTGCTGGGCTTCTATCACGCCATCGGCAGCGAAGCGCCGTCGGTGCGCTTGGCTCGCTGGTTTCATGAAAACGGCTGGCAGATTGCTCTGCCCTGCTTCTCGGATCGCAGCGCGGACATGGAGTTTCGGATCTGGAGCGATCCTTGGGACGAGGATTCGCTCGAACCCGATCCCTTCGGCGCGCGGCAACTGCGTAGCGATGCCCCTCTCGTGGGACCCGACGCTCTTGTCGTTCCGCTGGTGGCCTTCACGGCGCAGTGCCATCGCCTCGGGCAAGGTGGCGGGCATTACGATCGTTGGACAGCCGCGCATCATCCCGTGAGAATGATCGGCCTTGCCTGGGATGTCCAAAGGGTTGAAGCCCTGCCGCTCGAACCGCATGACGCCGTGCTTGATGCCGTAGTCACACCGACGCAAATCTACTGGAAGGATGCCTGATGCGCACTGAACCGACCTGGCGCATCCCGGTGGGGATTCTTGGCCTGCTGATCGCGCTGGGGCTCTATGCCCTTGCCGTTGCGCGCTATGTGCCGGGCCTGATCGGCACCTGGCCAGCTTTGGTCCAGACACCGATCTATCTGGTGCTGGGCGTGATCTGGCTCCTCCCGCTCAGGCGTTACCTGATCTGGATGGAAACCGGACGCTGGAAGGGTTGAAAAACCCCCAAGTGGCGCGAGTGACGGGGCTCGAACCCGCGACCTTCGGCGTGACAGGCCGACACTCTAACCAACTGAGCTACACCCGCGCAGCCACTTGGGAGCCGCGCCACTAAG
>JBJTLW010000149.1:0-17121 GCA_046063225.1 Novosphingobium sp.
CTTGCTGGTAATCCCGCTCGCCGTACCGCTGCTTGTCTTCGGCGCGGGTAGCCTTTCAGCAGGCGGCGAAGCAGGCATTGCGCTCACCGCCGCATTCAGCCTGGTGCTTGTGGCGATCACGCCCTTCGCCGGCGCGGCGGCAATCCGGAGCGGACGAAACTAGGCCTCAGTAAGGCGGCTTATCCAGCCCCTTCGGACTGGCGGTAAAGATCTCGCAGCCATCTTCGGTGATCCCGATCGAATGCTCGAACTGTGCCGACAAGGACCGGTCGCGCGTCACCGCCGTCCAGCCGTCTTCGAGCAGCTTCACCCCCGGCTTGCCGAGGTTGATCATCGGCTCGATCGTGAAGAACATGCCGGGCTTGAGCTCCGGTCCGGTTCCGGCGCGGGCGGCATGGACCACTTCGGGGGCGTCGTGGAACAGGCGGCCGAGGCCGTGGCCGCAGAATTCGCGAACCACGCCATAGCGGTTGGCTTCGGCGTGCTTCTGGATGGCCGCGCCGATGTCACCCAGCCGTGCGCCGGGCTTGGCCTGTTCGATGCCGATCATCAGGCATTCGTAGGTCACGTCGACCAGCCGCCGCGCCTTAAGCTGCACGTCGCCGATCAGGAACATCCGGCTGGAATCGCCATGCCAGCCATCGAGCAGCGGGGTGACGTCGATATTGATGATATCGCCGTCCTTCAGCACCTTGTCGCCCGGAATGCCGTGGCAGATCACATGGTTGATAGAAGTGCAGCACGAATGCGCATAGCCGCGATAGCCCAGCGTTGCCGGAACGGCACCGTGATCGAGCGTGAACTGGCGCACGAAATCGTCGATCTCGCCCGTGGTGATGCCCGGCTGGACCATGGGCACCAGCGCATCGAGCGTTTCCGCTGCCAGCCGGCCGGCCTTGCGCATGCCTTCGAAATGTTCGGGGCCATGCAGCTTGATCGTGCCATCTCGCAGCAAGGTATCGGTGGAATCGACGGTCTGGTATTGAGTCATAGGCGCTCACATAGGCGCGATTGCGCCGGATTGCGAGTGCCGAGCCAGCCAGACCGCGATTCCGCGTTCAGCAGGGTTGCGCGCCGCTGGTCATGCCTCCGCAAACGCCTTTGCCCGAAATGGCGCCGTTGACGTTGTGAACATGATAGTTCGACGACTTGCCGGCCAGTTCGGCCTTGACCTTGGCAAGTTCCCCTTTGAGCTCAAGCAGAGAGATCTGCTGGTTCTTGTTGACCATCTCCACGGAGGCCAGCCCGCTCTTGAGTGCGGTCACCTCAGCGCGAAGCGCGGCAATTTCGGGATTTGCAACCAAGCGCACCTCGGTGCCGGTTCGCGGTGCAACCTGCGCCTGTGCAACCGAAACAAGGACAATGGCCGTGCCAAGTCCAACGATCCAACCGTTCACTCGCATTTTCACTCTCCTGTCAAATCGAATGAGCCAGGCAAAGGTATCAGTGATGACAAATTCCGCAATTCCCCCTCGCATAGCGGTCAAGTGTCGGTCTAAGATCGCATCATGAGCGACAAGAATTCCCTGATCCAGCCCGATCGCGGGCAGAAAGCCACGGCGATCCACCTCGTTTCGAAAGACACCTTTCCGGCCTTTGCCAAGGGGCTGAACGCGGTGCAGCGGGCTGCGCTGGCGGCGCAGAAATTCGAGGCGGAAGGCTATGCCTACGCCATCGTGCCCGACGGCGACCATTGGTTCGTCGTCTCCGGCGTCTCAAATCCGGACGACCTTTCCAGCTGGTGCCTGGCGAAGCTGGCCGAAGCGCTCCCCGCCGGAACCTATCGCCGAGAGGGAGGCGAGCCGGGCAAGGCGCTGTTTGGCTGGCTGAGCGGGCAATACACCTTTGATCGCTATCGCTCCGACCCCAAGGACGAAGGCCCGCGCATTCTGCTGACCAAAGACGTGAAGGCGATTGACGCCGTTCTGGCCGAAGCGGCGGCGGTGGAACTCGTCCGCGATCTCGTCAACACGCCGGCGGAAGACATGGGGCCTGCCGAGTTGGAAGCGGCCGCGCATCAGATTGCCAAGCAGTACCGCGCGGACTTTCACGTAACCAAGGGCGATGCGCTCGAACGTGAATATCCCATGGTTCACATGGTCGGCCGCGCCGCCAGCCGCAGCCATGCCCCCCGCATGATCGAGCTGGAATGGGGCGATGCCAGGCACCCAAGGCTCGCCATAGTCGGCAAAGGCGTGTGCTTTGATTCCGGCGGTCTCGACATCAAGCCGAGCAGCGGCATGTTGCTGATGAAGAAGGACATGGGCGGCGCAGCGCACGCCATTGCGCTCGCTGGCCTGATCATGGGCGCAGGCCTTCCCGTGCGCCTGCACTTGCTGGTGCCTGCCGTCGAAAACGCGGTTTCGGGCAACGCCTTTCGCCCGGGTGACGTGCTGCGCAGCCGTGCCGGCATTTCCGTCGAGATTGGCAACACCGACGCCGAAGGCCGCCTTATCCTCGGTGATGCGCTGGCCAAGGCGGGTGAGAGCAAGCCCGACCTGATCGTCGATTTCGCCACACTCACCGGCGCGGCCCGGTCAGCCCTTGGGCCGGACCTTCCGGCGCTGATGGCCCGGCGCGACGAAACGGCGGACGCTTTGCTCAAAGCCGGATTGGCGAACGACGATCCTGCCTGGCGCCTTCCGCTGCACAAACCCTATGCCGAATGGCTGAAAAGCGACATCGCCGATATCAACAACAGCCACACCAACGGCTTTGCCGGTGCGTCGGTGGCGGGACTGTTCCTTGACCGCTTCGTGCCCGACGGCACTGACTGGGCGCATTTCGATACCTTTGCCTGGCGCCCTGTTGCCAAGCCGGGACGGCCGAAGGGCGGCGATGCGCTGGGCCTGCGGGCAACCTGGGCGATGTTGGCCGCGCGCTACCCGAAATGAGCCGCTAACTTGCCTGTAACGCGTCAATTGTATAAGCGCGCCTCTCCCTTGGCGCTCAGGGGCGGGGAACTGGAGGGCAAGTGAGCGAAGTGGCCAGCCTTGATGCCGAACTCGACGGTCGCAGCTTTGCGATGACCGGACCGATGAAGATCACCGACCCGGCGCATACGCCGGTGCGCGGCGATCTGGCGCACGTGCGTCTGGCGGGCAAGTTCTTCGTGCCGCATTATGCCGTGCCGGCCCGTTACCGCGTCGTCGCCGCCGGAGCGCAGCTGCTCTCGTCGCTGCGCAGCGATGCCGATGTTCTGGGCGATCTCGCGTCCGGCAGCCTGTTTGAGGTTCTGGACGTTGCTGGCGGCAAGGCTTGGGGTCAGGCTGGCGGTGCCGATGCGGACGTCAATGGCCCCGTCGGCTATGTGTCGATGGACCAGCTTGAACCCGAAGCATGAGCGCGCGGGTTTTTATTGACGGTGCAGCCGGGACGACCGGCCTAGAAATCGTCGAACGCCTAGCACCGCGCAGCGAATTTGAACTGATCGTTCTCGACGATGAACAGCGCAAAAGCGCCCATGCGCGCCGCGATGCCTATCACGCGGCTGATTTTGCCGTGCTGTGTCTGCCGGACGATGCTGCAAAGGAAGCGGTGGCCCTGGCCGAAGGCGCCAAGGTGCGCATCGTCGATGCCAGCTCTGCCCATCGTGTCGCAGCTGGCTGGACCTATGGTTTTCCCGAGATCATTGGCCGGGAAAAGATTGCCGATGCCGCGCGCGTAAGCAATCCCGGCTGCTACCCAACCGGCTTCATCGCGCTGCTTGCGCCGCTGATCCGCAACGGCCTGCTGCCGGCGGACTGGCCCTATGTGTGCCACGCGGTTTCGGGTTATTCGGGCGGTGGCAAGGCGCTGATCGCCCGGTTCGAGGATGATACCGACATCGCCTTTCGCGATTACGGGCTGGCGCTCGGCCACAAGCACGTGCCGGAAATGCAGAAGTACGCAGGCCTTGGCAACGAACCGGTGTTTGCCCCTGCCGTGGTGCCTGCGCATCGCGGCATGGTGGTGGAAGTTCCGCTGCACCTGTCAATGATGGAGCGTGCCGCACCGGTCGACGGGCTGCGCCAGTGTCTGCAACTGTTCTACCAGGACAGCGACGTCGTAACCCTGCATGCCGACGTGCCGGATGAACTTCTGCTCCGCCGTTCCATGGCGCCGTCCGACCGGCTGGACCTATACGTTTTCGGCGCGAAGGACGGGCGGCAGGCGCGGCTTGTCGCGGTGCTCGACAACCTCGGCAAGGGCGCCAGCGGCGCTGCCGTGCAGAACCTCAACCTCATGGCGGGCCTGCCGGAAACCGCCGGGCTTTCGCTTTAACCATGGATCCGAAGGCGCCGCCGATCACCCCGGCGGGAATGGCTGCCTTGCGCGCTCGGTACGATCACCTGCTCGGCACCGAACGTCCGGCGATTGTCGAAATCGTATCGTGGGCGGCGGGTAACGGCGATCGCAGCGAAAACGGCGATTACCTTTATGGCCGCAAGCGCATGCGCGAGATCGACCGCGAGCTGGCCTTTCTTGCCAAGCGGATGAAGCTGTGCCGGGTGATCGATCCCTCAACGCAGTCCGACCGTTCGAAAGCGTGGTTCGGCGCCAGCGTCACCATTGCCGACGAGGATGACAACCAGCGCACGGTGACCATGGTCGGCGATGACGAACAGGATGCCAGCAAGGGACTGATCGGGTGGTCTGCGCCGATGGCCCGGGCGCTGCGCGGCGCTGCCATCGGCGACCTGCGCCGGGTGCGGCTTCCCGGCGGCGAAAAGGAATGGGAAGTGCTTGAAATTAATTACCCAATTGCGCGCTGACTATGGCCGAGATCATTAACTTGCGCATGGCCCGCAAGGCCCGAAAACGCAGCGAGGATCAGTCCCGCGCTGATCAGAACCGGGCGCTCAGCAGCCGCACCAAAGCTGAAAAGGCACGCGACCGGGATGAACAGGATCGCGCCGCACGCAGTCTTGACGGTCACCGGCGCGAAGAGACCTGAGCACCGGACCGGGCGCAGGCCTTGCAAGCCGCGCCCGCAGGTTCTGCAAGTTCAGAAGCTGTAGTTCAGCTGCACGTAACCGAACCGCCCGCCATTGAATGACAGGCAATAGGTGCCGGCCGGCAAGGTGACGGTTGAGATCGGCGGACGACCAGATGATCCCAGTTTTCGCCTCTCATAGGTGTAGACGTCCCCGGATTCGATGCCTTCACCGCGGCAATTGCCCCGGGAAATGTCAAAGCCCGTGATGTCCGGCTCACCCGTGCCGCCACAACTTTGTCCGGGACGGAAGTCAAAGCCGAGTCCGGTGCCGACCCGCCCCGGCGGAATCACGATAGTCGCCTGGCGCGCATCGCAGCTGCCATTGACGCCGGCACTGGCAGTGGCATTTTCTGCCAGCGCTGGAGTGGCAGATAGCAAAGTCATCGCAAGGCCAAAGACCGAGGCGAGCGAAAGGCTGGTTTTCATGATCATGATGGAACACTCCCTGCTATTGAGTCGGGAGTGACCGTGCCAACAATTCGGCCCATGCCGCGATGACGGGTATCATTGCGCGAAAGTTTTCTGACACCGCGAACGAGTCAATTGCCAGACCTGCGCAAGTTGTTGCGAAAGGTGCAACAAGCATGCTGCCATGGGCGAGCCGCGGTGCTAAGGGCCGGGAATGCGCCGACTTGTCATTTGCCTGATGCTGCTTGCCGCCCTGCCCGCCCAGGCGCGCGACAATCTGGGCGTCTATGGCAAGTGGGCGGCCTTTCGCGATCCGAACATCCCGCGCTGCTATGCCATTGCCATGGCCGAACCCAGCCAGCGGCAGCGCGATTTCCAGCCCTATGCCGCGATCGGCACCTGGCCAAAGAAGAACGAGCGGGGACAGGTGCATTTCCGCTTGTCGCGCAATCTGGCCGCAGGCAGCCGCATCGTCTTGTCGATCAGCGGACAGCAGTTTGCCCTGTCCGGCGGTGGCGGCGATGCCTGGGCGACGGACCGGCGCATGGATGCCGCGATTGTTGCCGCCATGCGCTCGGCACGCGAAATGACGGTCAGCGCGCGCGACGCATCGGGCAACGGCTTTTCGAACACCTATCGCCTTGAAGGCGCGGCAACGGCGATGGACGCCGCCCAGATCGGCTGCGCCGCCGTTCGATAGGGTCCGCATGCGGCTGCGCTAGCCAAGCGCCCGCCTTGCCCCTATATGCGCGCGGCTATGGCCGATACCGCACTGATGCCGATCCCGGGGATGATTGACCCGGTCCCCACCCCGCGCGACGTCACTCCGCGTGAGGACGGGCGCGTTGACCTGCTCGGCCTGCCGAGGAAGGCCATTGCCGCGCTGTTCGAAGCGGCAGGGCTCGATGCCAAGGCGGCAAAGCTGCGCGCCAAGCAGGTGTTTCACTGGCTCTACCATCGCGGCGTCACCGATTTCGAGGCGATGACCGATATCGCCAAGACCATGCGTCCCTGGCTGGCGGAACGCTTCGTTGTCGGCCGCCCCGAAGTTGTGCTTGCGCAGCATTCCAGCGATGGCACGCGCAAATGGCTGCTTCGCACGGCCGATGGGCACGAGTTCGAAATGGTGTTCATCCCCGATGAAACGCGCGGAACGCTGTGCGTTTCCAGTCAGGTCGGGTGCACGCTCAACTGCCGGTTCTGCCATACCGGCACCATGCGCCTTGTCCGCAACCTGACGCCGGGCGAGATCGTCGGCCAGGTCATGCTGGCGCGCGACGAACTGGGCGAATGGCCCAAGGCGGGCGGCACCATGGCGGGTCTGGACGACGTCGAGGACGATGACGGCGGCGGCTATTCCCCCGATGGTCGCCTGCTGACCAACATCGTGATGATGGGCATGGGCGAGCCGCTGTACAATTTCGATCACGTTCGCGACGCGCTGAAGATCGTCATGGACGGCGATGGCCTCGCCCTGTCCAAGCGCCGCATCACGCTTTCCACCTCTGGCGTCGTGCCGATGATGGCCAAGTGCGGCGAGGAAATCGGCGTCAATCTGGCGGTTTCGCTGCACGCCGTGTCCAAGGACGTGCGGGACGAGATCGTGCCGATCAACCGCAAGTACGGGCTTGAAGAGCTGTTGCAGGCCTGCGCCGATTACCCGGGCGCCTCCAACGCGCGGCGCATCACCTTTGAATATGTCATGCTGAAGGACAAGAACGACAGCGATGACGATGCGCGCGAACTGGTTCGGCTGATCAAGAAATACCGTCTGCCGGCCAAGGTGAACCTTATTCCGTTCAATCCCTGGCCTGGTGCGATCTATGAATGTTCGACGCCGGATCGGATCCGCCGGTTCAGCGAAATCGTGTTCGAAGCCGGCATCAGCGCTCCCGTGCGCACGCCGCGCGGTCGCGACATCGATGCTGCCTGCGGGCAGTTGAAGACCGCGGCCCAGAAGATGAGCCGGGCCGAGCTGGACCGTCTGGCCGAGGAAAAGCAGGCGGCGCTCGGCTGATCGTTTTTCGGTCCACCGCGTTTGCAGGGCGCTTCGCCCACCCCGGAAATCTGCCGTTCAGCGACGGGAGCCTTTGGTGCGTTCACGAGTTTAAGTACGCACAAAGGAGATTACCCATGTTGCGCAAGTCGCTCATCGCCGCCTCGCTCGCCAGCCTCGCGCTGCCGACCGCCGTTGCCTATGCCAAGCCACCCAGCTGGGCTCCGGCTCACGGCTATCGCGCCAAGAACGGTGCCATCGCCTACCGTCAGAACGATGATGGCATTCGCTACTGGCAGGGCAACGACGGCCGCTATTATTGCAAGCGCAGCAACGGCACGACCGGCCTGCTGATCGGCGCTGCCGGCGGCGCTCTTGTTGGCCGCGCCATCGACAGCCGGGGCGACCGCGCCACCGGCACGATCCTTGGCGCCGCCGCCGGCGCGCTGATCGGGCGCGAGATCGAACGTAACCGTTCGACCTGCCGATAACCGGTTTCTCCGCCCGCGCGATCGTCTGGTCGCGCGGGCGGAACGCCCCGTCATTTTAGGGGGAGTCAGCGCAAGAGCTTGAGCCTAAAGTGCCTTTCGCTTCGTCACGCGAAAGGATTTCGCCCATGCGCAAATCGCTAATTGCCGCCACTGCAGTGGCTTCCCTGACCCTATCCGCGCCGCTCGCCGCCGATCCGCCACTCTACACGTTTGGCGGGGGCAATACGGCATCGGGCGCGATTGCTTATGATGCGAACGGCAACTACGTCACCCCGCAAACCCTGGGCGAAAATGACCGGGTTTGGGTCGGCGAAGACGGCCAGTACCATTGCAAGCGCAAGAACGGCACGACCGGCCTGGTTATCGGCGCGGCTATTGGTGGCTTCCTGGGCAATCGGATTGCCGGCCGCGGCAAGCGTACGCTAGGCACCATCATCGGCGCGGTCGGCGGCGGCCTGCTTGGCAAGTCGCTCACCGATGGCGAGGTGAAGTGCCAGTAAAGCCCTAGAACGTGGGGACGACCCCTCCGGCCGATACCGTCCGGACCTCGCCGCCAATCCACACGCCGCTCTCATCCTGAGAGGCATAGACCTTGCCGTCCGCGCCGGTCTTTCGGCCCTGTGCCGCGACATAGCGATCCGTCGCCAGACCAGAACCGAACAGGTGCATGGCGACGCCGGCGTTGAAACTGCCGGTGACCGGGTCTTCGACGATCTGGCCAAGACCATTGGCGAAAAAGGCGCGCAGTTCCCAATCGGCGCCGCTACCGCTTGCGCACGGCCCAGCCAGCCCGACATCCGTCCCCACGGGCGCCTTAACTGCGGGCTCGGCAGCAAGCACGGCCTCGGCGCTGTCGAGATGCAGCAAGACCCATTTGGGGCCATTGGCAACGTGCACAGCCTCCACCACACGCGCTGGATCCGCGCCGGAAACCCGCAGCGCCTCGGCCAGTTCCGTCTCCGACAGCGGACCGGTGCGGATCAGGGGCGGCGCGCGGAAGGCCAGCCGGTGCGCGTCCTGGCGCACCTCGACCAGACCCACACCGCATTCCTGCACGATGGTGCCCGCCTTGCGCGGCACGCCACCGCTTGCAAGCCAGGCGTGTGCGCTGCCGAGTGTCGGGTGGCCAGCAAACGGTAATTCCCCTGCCGGATAGAAGATCCGCACACGGTAATCGGCGCCCGCATCGGTGGCCGGCAGCAGGAAGGTCGTTTCCGAAAAGCCCAGCCAGCGCGTGATTGCCAGCATCTGCGCCGCGTCCAGACCATCGCCGCCGTGGACCACGCCGAGCGGGTTGCCCGTCAGCGCACCGGAACAGAACACGTCGATCAGATCGAGCTTCACCGCTTCAACTCCTTCGCTGGCGCGCATAAACCGCTGCTGCGCTCTTCCTTGCTGGCGCGGCATATGCTCCTATCGCGGGATGACCAAGCCCAAACCCGCCGTTCTGATTACCGGCGCCGCCCGCCGCATCGGCGCCCGGCTTACGCGTGCCTTTGGCGATGCGGGTTGGCACGTGGTGATCCACCACGGATTCTCGCATGACGAGGCAGAGGCTCTGGCCGCGCAATTGCCGTCCGCCGAAGTGGTGCAATGCGACCTCAACGATGGCGATGCGGCCGAGGCTATGGTGGCCGATCTAGCCGCCCGCCTGCCCGATTGGCGGGTTCTGGTAAACAACGCCGCCGTCTTCCACGAAGACAAGGCTGACCGTATCTCGCCTGAGGTGTTTGCCGAGGCGGTGGCCGTCAATCTGGCCGCGCCGGTGCGCATGGCGCAGGCATTCCTGCGCGGCGCAAAGTCCGCGCACGGCCGCCGGGTGATCCAGTTTACCGACATGAAGGTAGCGAACCCCAATCCGGATTTCTTCTCCTATACCCTGGCCAAGAACGCGCTGTCGGCTTCAGTCCGCACGCTCGCCATGGCGCAAGGCAATCCGGAAGATCGGGTCTATGGCCTGGCACCCGGTGCGATGATGGCGAGCCACGACCAGCGTGAGGACGAACACGAGTTGTCCGGCCGCATGAACCTGCTGGGCCGCCTGACCGATCCCGACGAACTGGCAGACGCGGCCCTGTGGCTGTCGGAAGGCTGGCTCGCCAGCGGCGAAACGCTGTTCGTCGATTCCGGCCAGCACCTGCTCGCCCAGCCACGCGACGTGCTTTACCTTGCGCGCGGGCTGACATAGGGGCGCGGCCATGTTCGAAGCGCTGATCACCTCCACCGCCGTCGTTGCCCTTGCCGAAATCGGCGACAAGACCATGCTGCTGGCCATCGTCCTGGCCGCACGGCTGCGGGCGCCATGGCAGATCGTGGCCGGCATTTTTGTTGCCACCATCGCCAACCACGCGCTTGCCGCGCTGGTCGGGCGTGAAGTGGCCGGCCTCGTCGAATCGCAGGGCTTCCGCATTGCCGTGGCGCTGGGTTTCATCGCCATGGCCGCCTGGACGCTGGTGCCCGACAAGCTGGATGACGATGAAGATGCCTCCGTGCGCCAGAAGGGCGGGGCCTTCCTGACGACCCTGGTGTCGTTCTTCTTCGTCGAGATTGGCGACAAGACGCAGGTTGCCACCATCGCCCTCGCCGCGCATTACCGCGACGTGCTGACCGTGGCGGCGGGAACGACTCTGGGCATGATGATCGCCAATGTCCCGGCGGTTTTCCTGGGCGAGGAGCTGGTCAAGCGCGTGTCGCTCAAGGCCGCGCGCATGGCGGCGGCGGCGCTGTTCCTTGTGTTGGGCCTGTGGCAGCTCGCTTCGGCGCTGGGCTGGATCGGCTGAACCGCATTTCCCCTTGCCAACGGGCGCAGGAAGCATAGGCTCCCTGCCCATGTGGCTGCTCGACAAAATGCTCCGCGCGCTGATCCGCAAGGGCCAGCTTGTTCTCACAGACCATGACGGCAAGGTCTACACTTACGGAGACCTGTCAGCCGATCCGGTCCGCATCCGCCTGACCGACAAGGGCGCAGCGCTGCACATCGCCAAGGACCCGCGCGTCGGTGCGGGTGAGGCCTATATGGATGGCCGCCTGGTCATCGAGCCGCCGCACGATGTGCGCGATTTCATTCTTTTCGTGATGAGCCAGGGATCGGGCGAGGCTGTGCGCGCCCGCAACCCGCTGCGCCGCGCGGTGGACAAGCTTGCATCCAAGCTCGACCAGAACAATTACCGCGCCCGCGCCGCCAAGAACGTCGAACATCATTACGATCTGACGCGCCGGTTCTATGAACTGTTCCTCGATGCCGACCGGCAGTACACGATGGCCTATTGGCGCGATCCCAATGGCACGCTGGAACAGGCGCAGCTGGACAAGAAAGCCCTGATCGCCGCCAAGCTGCGGATCGAACCGGGCCAAGGGACTGGTATGCGCGTGCTTGATATCGGTTCGGGCTGGGGCGGCTTCGGCCTGTTCCTCAACCGGCACTACGGCTGCGAGGTGCTGGGCGTCAGCCTTGCCCCCGATCAGGTGCGCTTCGCCAACGAACGCGCTGAGGCTGCCGGGGTGGCGGACAAGGTGAAGTTCCAGCTGATCGACTATCGCGACGTCAACACGCAGTTCGACCGGATCGCCAGCGTCGGCATGTTCGAGCATGTCGGGCTGAACAACTACGATGAATACTTCGCCAAGACCTGGGACCTTCTGGCACCCGACGGCATCATGCTCACCCACACAATCGGCCGCACCAAACAGAGCGGCGCGACCGACAAGTGGAACCGCAAATACATCTTCCCCGGCCACTACCTGCCGGCGGTGAGCGAGATGTCCGCATCGCTGGAACGCACCGGGTGGGAAATCGCCGATCTGGAGATGATGCGCTATCACTATGCCTATACGCTGGCCGAATGGTATCGCCGCGCGACGATGCACCGCGAAGAGATTGAACAGCTTTACGACGCACGGTTCTTCCGCATGTGGCAGTTCTATCTCGCCGGTGCCGAACAGGGGTTCCGCCATGGAAATCTGGTGAATTTCCAGTTCCAGACGGTGAAGCAGCGCAGCGCCATCCCGAACACGCGAGACTACATCGAGGCCGAGATGCTGCGCCTGCTGGCAGCCGAGCAGGCGCCGGAATGGCATCTGGAGCGTCAGGCCGCAGAATAGGCCCCTTTCCCGTGCGATAGCTCCAGAAACGGGCAGGCCGGACGGCAGCAGGGTCAATGCGCGATAATCCGCCTGCACAGACAGCAGAACGGCCTTTGCGCCAGCTTATCAAACATTTGACAAAGCCATCCGACATATCAAAATCACACCGCGGGACCGGGGTTGCCCGCGGGGACAAGATTTCATGCCACGTTTCAACATGCTTCCATTCGTTGCGCTGGTTTGCGGCATCGCGGCGCCGGCCTTCGCACAATCGGCCGCCGATCGCTGGGGCCTGACAGATCGCCACTGGCAAACGTCCACTGACATGGAACTGGTTCGCGCATCGGAAATGGCGTTACGCTGCGCCGAAGTGAAAGCCATTGATGAAAGCAAGTCGGACGTCCGTTCGCGGCTGATCCTGGCCCTTGCCCTGCGCCACGGCGTCTGCCTTGCCAAGGATGCGGCCCGGCTTGATCGCATCGTCGCCTCTGCTGCCGCCACCGGCGATCCGCGCGCCATGATGGACCTTGCAATAGCACGCGGCAGCAAGGGCATGTCGGTGCCCGAGGCAAAGGAAGTCCTGGCTCTGGTCCAGCGCGCCGCCGATCTTGGCGATACGCGGGCCATTGCCACCCTTGGCGCGGTGCGCGCCGATGGCATTCCCGGCATCGTCAACAAGGATCTGGATCGCGGCATGGCCCTGCTGGCGCAAAGCGTTCGAGCCGGCTTCTGGCCAGCCGCGCTGATGATGGACTTCAGCCAGCAATCTCCCGATGCGCCGTGGTCCAGCGCCGAACAGATGGCTGCGCTGAAACTGGGTGCCGAAAACCAGAACTATTCCGCCATGGCGGCGCTCGCATTGCATCTGGAGAAAGGTGATCTTGGCCCGGCCGACCCGGCTGGCGCGGCGCAATTGCGTGCAAGGATTGCCGCGCGCGGGCCGAACATGACAAACGATGATGAACTGGCCGATGCCCTTTCCTGGGCGTCCATTGAATGGAAGCCAAAGGAAACGCCCGCCCAGCGGATTACCCGGCTTCAGGCCGAAGCCAATGCTGGCGATGCGGAGGCATTGTACCAGCTCGGTCAGGTCTATGAGTTTCCCGGCGACGCCACGCACATCAAGGAGGACAAGGCCAAGTCGCTGTCCTATTTCGTTGCCGCAGCGCGAAAGGGGCACGATCTGGCCCCCTACGGCGCCATCACATACCTGTGGGACAAGCAATCGCCATTGTTTGACGAAGCCACCGGCATTGCACTCTTTCGCGAGGCCGCAAAGAAGAGCGACGAGGCAAAGCGCAGACTCGCCAACTATCTGGCCTACGATTCGGTAAAATTCCGGTCTCCCAAGGAAGCGGTCCGGCTCTATCGCGAAGGCATTGCTGCCGGCGATCCCTATGCTCTGTCCGAACTTGCCGCCCTGCTGGAAGGGCCAGCGTCAGAAGATCCGGTCTGGGCCGCAGTTGCCGACACGACCGAGGCGCTTGCCCTGTACAAGCGCTATCTTGCCACCGATGCCGGCAAGACCGACGGCAACACCATGGCCGCTTTCGCCAGTCTTGTCAGGCAGGCAGGCGAAGGTGATCCCGTGACCGCTCTGGAATGGGCCCGGCGCGCGGTCGCCCTCGATTCCCCGCGCGGGAACATGGTGATGGGTGACTTCCATTTCTACGGATACGCCGATCAACCCGTCAGCTATGCAAAGGCGCGCCAGCATTGGGTCAAGGCTGCCGAGCTCGATTCTCGGTACGACATGACCGATCGGATCGCCATGGCCGATTCTGCCCTGAACGAGGACAGGCAGACGCGAACGGCCGCGCAGATGGCGGAACTGGGCATGAAATACGAAACAGGTGTCGAACGCCCATATGATCCGCAAAAGGCCAAGTCCTGGCTGCTGCGCGCGGTTGCGGCAGGAACAACCAATCGCGATGCGATCTTCAGACTGGCGGAACTGCAGGAAAATGATGGCCAGTACCGGGAAGCTGCCGCTACATACGGCCGGCTTGCCACAGGCCGGGATGCCACTGCCGCCTATGCCAGGGAAGCCATTGGCCGCATGCAATCAAGCGGAAAGATTGCCCGTCCGGCAGCGGCGGCCGCCCCTGCCCCACGCGCCGTGGCAGCGGCAAGGCCTGCGCCGGTTGCGGCCGCCGCGCCGAGGCCGCCGGCGCCTGCTGCCCCCAAGCCGTCCGGCAACGCCCGCGTGCCGATTGGCAAGCCGCTGATCTGCGAAATGAAATCGTGGAGCGGTTTCCCGAAGATCGGCCTTTACAGCCGCGACAAGCAGACGCGTTATGACGATGCCTTCCGCATCGAATTCCTCAGCCGCACGCAAATGCGGATCACCGGATCGGAAAAGCTGCGCAACGGCGTGCGCAACATCGCCGTTCAGGGCAGTCAGGCGATCGTCTCTGATCCCTATCCGCAGACCAACGGAATGATGGGCATCACGTTCCGCAACATATCGCCCTTCACCTTCAACCTCGGTTCGTGGACCTTCCGCGAGGTCTGGACCAGTTCAATGGGCAACAACACCATTCACGAAGGCAATTGCGAATAGCGGCATTCCCGGCAAAAACAGAAGCGTGCAATCATCACTCTTGTTGACGCGGCCGTTCCTTATTCTGGGAATTTCCGGTTCATGGCCGCCCAGCCAGCCGCGATCAACGCTTCCAGAACCTCAAGGTCCACGTCGGCCAGCTTCTTGACGTACAAACACCCTTTGCCCGTGGTGTGCTTGCCCAGCCGTGCCAGCAAGGCCGCACCTTCCGCCGTTTCCGCTGCGCCGCCGATTCCGTACAGCGTCATCGCCGCCTTGCGCGGGCTGAACCCGGCGCGGCACATCGCCCCTTCGCGGCCAGACTCGTATTTGTAGGTGTAGCTGCCATAGCCGATGATCGATGGTCCCCACATGGTCGGCTCCATGCCCGTGACCCGGCGATAAATGGCGTCGATGACCGCTGCTTCGTTGCGTCGCCGCTCATCGGATTGCGCCGCGATGAAATCGGCAGCGCTGACTTCGGTTGTCTTGGTTTTGAGTTCCGCTTTGGCCATGCCGGTTCCTCCCGATGCGGCAGGCTAACACGCATCGGGATCAAGATCACCCGTCGCAGTCGTTCCAGTAGTCCTTGTTGGTCGTGCAGCTTTGCAGGCCGGAATAGTGGTTGACCGTGCACACCGTCTTCATGGGGCAGGCCTTGAAGGCGCGCGGGCGATAACCGGCTGACGCCGCGGGCCGGCGGAACACTTCGACCACCTTGGGCTTGAGCGCACTCATCTGGTTGCGCACGTCCCCGTTGCCATAGCGGATCGAATAATCGATCCAGTACAGGATTTCGTCCTGATGCTTCATCGGCTCGCTCGATTGCAGCAGCGCGGATGCCGCCATCACGGCGCCATAGACCTGGCCATCCTCCGCAAGGCGCCTACCGAGGCGATAGGCCAGGTTCCAGTCTTTCCTGGTCCCCTGCCCTTCGTTGATCATGTTCCAGGCAAGGAAGGTGCCATAGATGTGTCCGCGCTCAGCCGCCTTGCGATACCATTCGAAGGCCTTCTTCAGGTCCTTCGGTACCTCCTTGCCGCGCATGTAGAGGTTGCCTGCCGCAAACATCGCGTCGACATGGCCCGATGCAGCGGCCTTCTCGATCAGGGCGGCACCATTCTTGTAGTCGGGCTTGTTATCGATCTGGCCCTGCACAAGCATCACGCCCTTGTTGTACATGGCCTCGGGGTCACCGGCATCGGAGGCCTGCGATATCAGGTTATAGCCTTCCTGCACTTCCTTCTGGCCAAACTTGCCGTTGAAGAACGCCAGCCCGGCCTCGAACAAGGCCACCGGATCCTTCTGCTGGGCAAAGCCGGCCACGGCGGACATGCCCTGCTCCGTCTCGATAACGTGCAGATTGGCACGGGCAGCAAGGCTGGCAGGCGGCTTGGGGCACGGCTGCTTCGCTCCGCGCGCTGCTTCATAGGATGCCGCCCAGTTCACCTCTTCGGAGCTAGGTTTTCGGCCCTTGGCATTTTCGGCGAAGAGCTTGTCATAAGCGTTGTGGCAGTTGGCGCGCACCTGATGAATGGTCGTGATCGCGGGCAACCCGTAAGAAGCCAGTTTGCGGTTGGCTTCATCGACTGCCGGCTGCGACTGAATCTGTGTTCCGAGCAAGGCGGAACCGGCAAAGATCATCGCGAAGAACAGGTTGCGGCGCATGGCAAGACACTCCCCAGGTTGCGTCTTCAGGCTAATCCGGCTTCCCTTGCCCGGTCCAATGACAAAGCCTGTCAGGCGCCGGTCATCCCGATAGTTGCGATCAGGCCCCCATGCTGCTAGCCGCGCCCCCGAATTGCTGACACTTTCAAGCGAGTCCCTTGCCCATGTCCGACATCAAGAAGGTTGTCCTTGCCTATAGCGGCGGCCTCGACACCAGCGTGATCCTCAAGTGGCTGCAGGTTACCTACAACTGCGAAGTCGTGACCTTCACCGCCGATCTTGGCCAGGGAGAGGAACTGGAACCGGCGCGCGCCAAGGCCCGCCTGATGGGCCTGCCGGACGAAAACATCTACATTGACGATCTTCGCGAGGAATTTGTCCGCGACTTCGTCTTCCCGATGATGCGTGCCAACGCCCGCTACGAAGGCGACTATCTGCTCGGCACCTCGATCGCCCGGCCGCTGATCTCCAAGCGGCTGGTCGAGATCGCCCGCGAGACCGGGGCCGACGCGGTCGCCCACGGTGCTACCGGCAAGGGCAACGATCAGGTCCGCTTCGAACTCGGCGTCGCCGCGCTCGCGCCGGAACTCAAGGTCATCGCGCCGTGGGAAACCGCATCGGCGTTGGCCTTCGCCGCAATCTCGATCTGCTTCTTCGCGATCAGCGGCCGGGCGATCGAGGTGCCGAGCAGGTAGAGCCCTTCATACAGCGCATTGGCGCGCATCATCGGGAAGACATAATCCTTCACGAATTCCTCGCGGACATCCTCGATGAAGATATGCTCTTCCTTGACGCCCGCGAGCCGCGCCTTTTGCCGGGCAGGCTCAATCTCTTCACCCTGACCGAGGTCGGCGGTGAAGGTCACAACTTCGCACTCATAGGTCGTCTGAAGCCATTTCACGATGACGCTGGTATCGAGACCGCCCGAATATGCGAGCACGACGCGCTTGATATC
>JBJTLW010000150.1:0-24961 GCA_046063225.1 Novosphingobium sp.
GACGGGTACTGCCCGGTACGAACCGACAGAACATCCCTGAGGCTATAAGCAATCCTATGGGGGCTGTCCCTGGTTGGACCCTGGTCCGGCACATATGGTCCCCACCTGACGTGAAGGCGTCAGAGGATTTCCCCGGCAACGACCCATGGTGGTCCCGTCACCCTTACGCAGGAGCGTGCGTTGGACGATAAGAAGGCCCTGCGCCGATCGCTGAAGGCCGCGCGGCGCGCTTTCGTCAATTCGATTCCCTCTTCGCAGCGCGGCCTGATCATGCGCCGCCCGCCCGCGCCGCTGGCCGAACGCGTGCCGGAAGGAGCCATTGTCGGCGTCTATTACGAACACGCCGATGAAACGCCCGCCACGCATTACGCGCGCTGGTTTCACGAACGCGGGCACCGCATCGCCTTGCCCTGGCTGGCAGACCGCACCGCGCCGATGCAGTTTCGCCAGTGGGACAATCCCTTTGCCTATGACGAAGGGTTGGAAAGCGATCCCTTCGCCGATGGAACGCGCCGTTCGCTTCAACCCGCGGCCGACGCCGACTGTGTAATCCCTGATGTGCTGTTCTGCCCGCTCGTGGGGTTTTCCGCCAACGGCGGGCGCCTCGGCATGGGCGGCGGCCATTACGACCGCTGGCTGGCCGCCCACCGTCCGTCGCTGGCGGTCGGCCTGGCCTGGGACTGCCAACTGGTCGATGACCTGCCGAGCGAAGCGCATGACGCCGTGCTCGATGCGGTCGTCACCCCAACCCGAATCTACTGGAAGGACATCTGATGCGCACCGAACCCACCTGGCGAATCCCGGCCGGCATTTTGGGGCTGCTGTTTGTCTTGGGTGCCTATGCGCTGATCATCGCCCGTTACGTACCGGAACTGATCGGTGGCTGGCACGCGCTGTTGCAGACGCCAATCTATATCGTTCTGGGGGTGATCTGGCTGCTTCCGCTGCAGCGGTTTCTCATCTGGATGGAAACCGGACGCTGGAAGAAATAAAACCCAAGTGGCGCGAGTGACGGGGCTCGAACCCGCGACCTTCGGCGTGACAGGCCGACACTCTAACCAACTGAGCTACACCCGCGTAGCCACTTGGGAGCCGCGCCACTAAGGCAGGGTGTTGCGGGTGTCAACACGCTTTACGGAGGAAACCGGCGCTCCGTGAAAAAACTTGCCGCAGTACCACCGCGTTAACCATTTCTTGGGGCGGATTTGCGACACCGATGGCCGAAATGGGGGCCAATCTGAGATGATCGTGAAGTCCATTCCGGCAGCATTCGCGTGCCTTGCTGCCCTGTTCGGCGCAAGCGCAGTCGGCGCAAATCCGATCCAGCTGGGCAGTTCGGTGTTCGTGGAACGCATGAAAGCGGAATCGCGCGTGCTGGAACCGGCGCGCGCGCTCGTGTCCGGTGACCGAATCGTCACGGTGCTTACCTGGAAGCGTGCAACGCCCGGCGGCCAGTTCACCGTCGCCAACGCCCTGCCCCGCGGCCTCTATTACCAGGGCAGCGCCAGCGACGAGGAAGAGGTATCGATCGACGGGGGCCGTACCTGGGGCAAGCTGGGCCAGCTGCGCGTCGGCACCCGCTTTGCCACGGCTGAGGACGTCACCCATGTGCGCTGGCGCGTGCAGTCGCAGAGCGCAACCGGACGGATTGCCTACAGCGCCATCGTGCGCTGATCAGCAGCCTTCGTACTTCCAGTTCCGCTTCTTGCCTTCGCTCAGCCATTCGATGGCCTGAGCGATGCGCTTGTCACGCGTTTCGGGGCGCTTCGCCTCGCTGATCCACTCGACATATTCGCGGCGATGCGAAGGGGCGAAGGCCTCAAGCGTGGCCTTGGCAGTCGGATTGCCGTCGAGCGCCGCAGCGAATTCCGGCGGAATCGGCAATTCTGGCTTTGCCGTGCGCGCGGCCGCCGGCTTCTTGCGAACCGCCGTGCCACCCTCATCGATTCGCTGCATTGCCTCGACGATCTTTGACTTCAGCGCCTTGTCGCCAGGGAGATCGGCCACGCTCGTCAGCTTGCCGAACTGGCCCATGGCATCGCCCTGACGACCATCACCGTGGATCATCATCGCGCAATGCGCCTTGAAAGCCGCCATCCCGGCGAGATTCTTTCCGTTGTGCAGGAAGTGCGGCATCCCCCACTTCATCGTTTCCTCCAGCCCTTCGACGCTGGCGTGCACAATAGCGCGGATATGCTTCAGGATCGGCTGGGCAAAGGGCGCTGCCTGTTCGATGTAGGCATCGATCCGCGCATCCCCAGCCATGGCATTCTCCCGAATTTCTCGTCCTAGTTGGCCAGAAGCAGAACCGGAGTTTCCAGCAGCTTCTTTACCGCCTGAACAAAGCTTGCCGCATCCCATCCGTCAACCACGCGGTGATCGCAGGAAATCGAGATGTTCATGATCTTGCGCTTCTCGATCCGCTCGCCGCCCATGCCATCGGGCACGAACATCGGCCGCTCGACAATGCGGTTGGGGCCAAGGATGGCCACTTCCGGGCGGTTGATCACCGGCGTGTGCGCGACCCCGCCCAGAGGGCCGAGCGAGGTGATTGTCATGGTCGAGCCGGACAGCTCCTCGCTCTTCGCCGTGCCGTCGCGCGCGGCCTCGGCAAGGCGGACGATTTCCTGCGCCAACTGCCACAGGTTGCGGTCCTGTGCATTGCGGATCACCGGGACCATCAGGCCCGCCGGGGTTTGCGCGGCCATGCCGAGGTGGATGGCGGCATGGCGGGTGACCACGCCCGCCTCGTCATCGAAGCGCGCGTTGATCATCGGGAACTCGGGAATGGCCTTGCACACGGCCGTGATCAGCAGCGGGAGCATGGTCAGCTTCGGCTTGGCACCGCGATTGGCGTTGAGCTGGCCGCGCATCTCTTCCAGAGCGGTGACGTCGCATTCCTCGACATAGGAGAAATGCGGAATGTTGCGCTTCGACGCCGCCATGTTGTCGGCAATCCGGCGACGCAATCCAATAACTTTGACCTGCTGGTCCTGCCCGTGGAGGCCGGGCGCGCGATAACCGCCGCTGCCGCTGTAGGCGAGAAACGCGTCGAGATCGGAATGGCGCACGCGGCTGCCTTCGGCAGGCCGAACGTCGCCCAGATCGATACCAAGCTCCGCAGCGCGCGCGCGCACGGCTGGGCTTGCCTGGACCTTGGCATGGGAAACCGGCGCGGCGGCCGGCTTGCGCGCAGGCGCGCTCGGCGCCGGAACTGGTGGCGGAACTGGTGGCGGCGGGCTTGCCACGACCGGGGCTGGTGCTGGCGCAGGTTCAGGGCTGGTCGCCTCTTCCACGGCCGGCGTTTCCGCCTCGATCCGATCAACCGCTTCGGCAGACGCGGGCGCGGCATCGGCGAGCCCTTCCCCGTCAACTTCGAGAACGACGAGTGGCGAGCCGATGGCCACGATATCGCCAACCTCACCCGCGACCTGGATGACGGTTCCCGAAACCGGGCTTTCCATTTCGACCGTTGCCTTGTCGGTCATCATATCGGCCAGGCGGCCATCTTCCTCAACCCGGTCGCCAACCTTGACGTGCCAGGCGACGATTTCCGCCTCGGCAATGCCTTCGCCGATGTCGGGAAGCCGGAAAGTGTAGGTGCCCATCAGTCTGCCCCCAAAAGCCGGTCAATCGCTTCGCCAATGCGCACGGGACCGGGAAAATAGGCCCATTCCAGGCTGTGCGGATAGGGCGTGTCGAAACCGGTTACGCGCTCGATCGGCGCTTCGAGATGATAGAAACAGCGCTCTTGCACCAGTGCCGAAAGCTCCGCGCCAAAGCCGGACGTACGGGTCGCTTCATGGACGATCATGCATCTGCCGGTTTTTTCCACCGACTTTTCAACAGTCTCCATGTCGATCGGAACAAGCGTTCTGAGGTCGATGATTTCCGCGTCTATGCCCTTTTCGGCGCAGACCGCCGCGGCGACGTGTACCATGGTGCCATAGGCCAGCACGGTCATCGCCTCACCCTCGCGCACCACGCGCGCCTTGCCCAGCGGGATCGAGAAATAGCCTTCCGGAACCGCACTGTCGGGATGCTGGCTCCACGGCTTTGCCGGCTTGTCGTAATAGCCGTCGAACGGGCCGTTGTAGATGCGCTTCGGCTCGAAGAAGATCACCGGATCGTTATCTTCGATGGCGGCGATCAGCAGCCCCTTGGCATCGTGCGGCGTGCTCGGGATGACCACCTTAAGCCCCGCGACGTGGGTGAACAGGGCTTCCGGGCTCTGGCTGTGGGTCTGACCGCCAAAGATACCGCCGCCAAACGGCGAGCGAACCGTGATTGGCGCCACGAATTCCCCTGCCGAGCGGTAACGCAGCCGTGCCGCTTCGGAGACGAGCTGGTCGTAGCCCGGATAGATATAGTCGGCGAACTGGATTTCCGGCACCGGGCGCAGGCCATAGGCCGCCATGCCCACCGCCGCGCCGATGATGCCGCATTCGTTGATCGGCGTGTCGAACACGCGGTTTTTGCCGTATTTCTTCTGCAAGCCGGCCGTGGCGCGGAATACGCCGCCGAAATAGCCGACATCCTCGCCCATGATCACCACGTCGGGATCGCGGCCCATCATGATGTCGAGCGCATCGTTGATCGCCTCGATCATGTTCATCCGCTTGGACGGCGCATTGGCGAGCGACAGGGGCGCTTCTTCCAGCGTCATTGCTCATACTCCTTCCAGGTCGGCCATTTGATCCGGCGCTCACGAATGGCCTGTTCGGCCTGTTCCTTCAGATGCCAGGGCAGCTCTTCGTAAACGTCTTCGAACATGGTGTGGAACGGGTGATGCAGACCGTGGCCCAGGATGCCGTTCTTTTCAGCCTCCTTGGTCGCAGCCTTGACCTGCTCGGCCAGATCGCGGTCCATCGCCTCGTGCTGGTCCTCCGACCATTCGCCAAGCGCGATCAGATGGTTTTTCAGCCGCGTGATCGGATCGCCCAGCGGCCAGGCCTCAGCCTCGCGCGCGGAACGGTACTGGCTGGGGTCGTCCGAAGTCGAATGCCCTTCGGCGCGGTAGGTGAAATGTTCGATCAGCGTCGGCCCCTGATTGGACCGCGCCCGGTTCGCCGCCCACTGCGTTGCCGCATAGACCGCCAGCGCATCGTTTCCGTCCACCCGCAGCCCAGCCATGCCATAACCGATGGCGCGCGCGGCAAAGGTCGTCCGTTCCGCCCCGGCAAACCCGGAGAAGCTTGAGATCGCCCATTGGTTGTTGACGATATTGAGGATGACCGGCGCGTTGTAGACCGTGGCAAAGGTCATCGCCGCGTGGAAATCGCCCTCAGCGCTCGATCCATCGCCAATAAAGCTTGTCGCAATCCGGCTATCGCCCTTCGAGGCCGAGGCTAGCGCCCAGCCCACGGCCTGCGGGAACTGCGTGGCGAGATTGCCCGAAATCGTGAAGAAGCCATAGTCCTTGGCCGAATACATGATCGGCAGCTGGCGGCCCTTCAGCCGGTCGGCACGGTTCGAATAGATCTGGTTGATCATCTCGACCATCGGATAGCCGCGCGCCAGCAGGATGCCCTGCTGCCGGTACGACGGGAACACCATGTCGTCGGCGGCAAGGGCAAAGGCAGAGGCCACGCTGGTCGCCTCCTCACCGGTGCACTTCATGTAGAAGCTGGTCTTGCCCTGCCGCTGGCCGCGATACATCCGGTCATCGAAGGCGCGGGTTAGCGCCATGACGCGCAGCATTTCACGAAGCGTATCGGCATCAAGCCGGGGATTCCACGGGCCGACCGCCTGATCGTCCTCGCCAAGCACGCGCACAAGATCATAGCACAGCGGGCTGGTTTCGATGGCGGGACAAGCCTCGTCCGGACGCGGCTGGGCACCGGCGGGCGGGATGTTCACGTGAACGAAATCAACTGGATCGCCGGGTCGGAACTTCGGCTCTGGAACGTAGAATTCCAGCGACGGGCGATTGCTGCCCCGTCCCGCGCCGTTTCGCCCAGTCTTGCTGTCAGCTGCCATGTTCCCAGCTCTCCCGTCACCCAACCGAGGGTGAAGCAAAGTTTTACATCGGCGACATATTATTTCAATCTGGTTTCATCGTCAACTAAATCGCCGCGCAAGTACTGGCGCGTCGAACTACCCCTGGCAGTCAAACCGCCACCGGGGCAGAAATATGCGCCTGCGGGGCGTAACCATCCACCTGAAAATCCTCAATCCGATAGTCGAACATGGAGGGCGGCCGCCGCACGATATCCAGCCTCGCTTCCCCAACCGGTGCACGGCGCAATTGTTCCTCAACCAGCGCCGCGTGGTTGAGATAGAGGTGGACGTCACCGCCCATCCACACCGCTTCGCCCGGTTCCAGATCGCATTGCTGCGCCAGCATGCGCGTCAGCAAGGCAAGGCTCCACATGTTGAACGCGAAACCAAGGCCGAGGTCGCAGGAGCGCTGATAGAGCAAGCCGGACAGGCGGCCATTGGCAACGTGGAACTGATAGGTCTTATGGCACGGCGGCAGGGCCATGGCGTCAAGCTCGGCGACGTTCCAGCCTTCGATGATGTGGCGCCGGCTGCCGGGATTGGTCTTCAGGCTTTCGACCACTTCAGCAACCTGGTTGATCCCCTTCCCTTCTCGGAACAGCCCGTCGCCCGCCGGTTCGTAGGCCGGCCAATCGACCCATTGCTTGCCGTAGACCGGGCCAAGATCGCCCCACTGGACGGCAAAGTCAGCATCCTCGACGATCCTTCGCGAGAAATCAGGGCGCGAAATATCCTCACCGGTTTCACGGCGGAAGCGGTCCAGCGGCCAATCGGTCCAGATTTCCACCCCCTGCGCGCAGAGGTTTCGGATGTTGGTATCACCGGTGAGGAACCACAGCAGTTCGCGGGTCGCCGTCTTCCAATAGACGCGCTTGGTGGTCAGCAGCGGCATCAGCCCGCCGCTCAGATCGAAGCGAATCTGTGCCCCGAAAATCGAGCGAGTCCCCACGCCGGTGCGGTCGACCCGCTCATCCCCATGCTCCCATATGCGGCGCATCAGGTGGATGTACTGCCATTCCCAATGGCCGGAATCGGCCTGAACCTGCGGAGAATCGGGCGAAGTTGCGATTGTTGCCATAACTCTTTCGTAGCGAGGCGATTGCCTGCTTGCCACCCCGCGTTTGCCTGACTATAGGCGCGCTCCTGCCTCACCCCTTCCTGCCATTGGCAAAGGGGGTGAACGATCGGTCGGGGAATAGCTCAGCCTGGTAGAGCACTGTCTTCGGGAGGCAGGGGCCGGAGGTTCGAATCCTCTTTCCCCGACCACATCGTTCCATCTTGCAGTTTCGGGGCAAGCCGCCGGATTTCGGCGCTTGCAAGACAGAGACTAGTTCAGCACCATCTTTCCCATGCGCATTTATCTGTTCCACCCCATGCGGGGCCATTTTTCATGACCGACCAGCGCCTCATCGTGATGGAAGCCATCGCGCGCAAGCGCCTGCTTGCCGCCAATTACAACGGCCTGCGGATCGACCTTGCGCCGCACCTTCTGTTTGAGCGGCATGGCGATCTGTACGTCAGCGCCCTCAATCTTGGCAAAACCTGGCGTTCGGACGAGGAACCGCGGCTTGGTCAGTTCAAGCTGGCCGGCCTTGGCGCCCCGGAAGTGCTTGAGGGGGAGTTTGAACCTCTTCCCAACTTCTCGCCTGAAACCCCGCGCGAAACCGATACGCTGATCCTCTCGGTCTAGCCGCCGCGCAGCAGCTGGACGCCATAGTCCCGCTCGAAAAGATACAGCAGCAGGCGCGCCGCCTCGCCGCGCTCGCCCGTCAGTCCGCCGTCGCGTTCGATCAGCAGGCGCGCATCGTCGTGCGCCAAAGGCAGAAGCCGCTGGATCTGCTCCATTTGCGCGACGCGGAACGGGGTGTCGCCGGATTGGCGCGTGCCGAGCAATTCGCCGCCACCGCGCAGTTCCAGATCCTCTTCGGCGATGCGGAAGCCGTCCTGCGTTTCCCGCATCAAAGCGAGTCGTTTGCGTCCAGTCTCGGACAGAGCATTTCCGCGCAGCAGCAGGCAGGTACTCTTGCCCTCGCCCCGCCCGACACGTCCGCGCAGCTGGTGCAACTGGGCCAGGCCAAAGCGTTCCGCCGCCTCGATCACCATCAGCGTCGCATTGGGAACGTCCACGCCGACCTCTATCACGGTGGTCGCAACCAGCAGCTTTGCCTCGCCGCGCACGAAGCGATCCATCGCGGCATCCTTGATCTCTGGCCGCAGCTGGCCGTGAACCAGCGCAACCTGATCGCCAAAACGTTCGCGCAATTCGGCATAGCGCGCTTCGGCCGCGGCAAGGTCATCAGCTTCGTTCTCGCGCACCATGGGGCAGACCCAATAGGCCTGACTGCCGGTTTCCATGTGCCGGGCCAGCGCCCCGATCACGTCGCCCATGCGTTCGACAGCGACGACTCTCGTGTCGATCGGCTGGCGGCCGGGGGGCATTTCATCAAGCCGAGACACGTCCATTTCGCCATATTGTGCCAGCGTCAGCGTGCGCGGAATGGGTGTTGCCGTCATGGCCAGACAGTGCGGCGTGCGCTTGCCCTTCTGCGCCAGCATCAGCCGCTGGCCGACGCCAAAGCGGTGCTGCTCGTCGATCACCACCAGCGCGAGGTTGCGATAGGCAACCGTGTCCTGAAAGATCGCATGGGTCCCGACGCAGATGTCGATTGACCCGTCGAGCAGGCCCATCAGGATTGATTCGCGCGCCTTGCCCTTGTCGCGCCCGGTCAGCAGCGCAATGGTCACACCGCTTGGCGCAGCCATGCGGCGCAGCGTTTCGAAGTGCTGGCGGGCCAGGATTTCCGTCGGCGCCAAGAGCGCGGCCTGTGCCCCGGCCTCAACCGCGATCAGCATCGCCTCCAGCGCCACGACGGTCTTGCCCGATCCGACGTCGCCCTGCAGCAGGCGCAGCATCGGTGCGGCCTGGCCAAGATCGCCCTCGATCTCGTCGATGGCGCGGCGTTGGGCGCCCGTGAGTGCGAACGGCAACGACAACTGCGCGCGATAACGGCCGTCAGCGACCAGCGGGCTGCCGGTTTTGGCGCGGTTCGCGTTGCGGACCAGCATCAGCGCCAGACTGTTGGCCAGCAATTCGTCATAGGCCAGCCGATCGCGCGCCGCGGGGTGCTCCCCCTTGTGCGCCAGCACCAGAGCATCGTGCCAATGCGGCCACTGCATCCGGTCGAGCAGGCCCGGCTCGATCCATTCCGGCAAGGGAGACACGTGATCGAGCGCCTGTTGCACCAGCGCGGCCGCGCGGCCCTGCGTCAGGCCGTCGGACAGGCCATATACCGGCTCGCTCATCACGCCGAGCAGGCTGGAGCCATCTTCGCTGACATGATCGGGGTGAACGATCTGCAACTGCTGGCCGAACTGGTCGAGCCTCCCCGCAATCCAGCGCTTTTCTCCCAGCGGCAGCGATTTCTTGGCCCAACCGCCGTTACGGCCGAAATAGGTGAGCGCACAGGTGTTGCCCGGCCCGTCAACGGCGAGGATGCGGAACGGCCCGCGCCCCGGTGAACTGCGGTATTCAATGGGGGTGAGCGCCACGATGACGTTTTCGCCAACGGACGCCTCGTCCAGATCGGCGACGGCGCGGCGCAGGACAAAACGCTCGGGCAGATGATAGGCCAGATCGCGCACCCGCGTCAGGCCGAGCTTTTCCAGCGGGCGTGCAAGGTTTGGCCCCACGCCCTTCAGGCTGGTACTTTCGACAAACAGCGGATTGAGCCGATCGGGACGCATCGCCTGCCTTCATAGCGAGGGAAACGCCTTGCCTCCAAGCCCGCCCTCACCTAGCGGCGATGAAATGACCCAAAACGGCCTCGATCCTGATCGGCTCAAGCGCATGCGCTTTCGCGCGTGGCATCGCGGCACGCGCGAGGCCGATTACATGATCGGCTGCTTTTTCGACCGGTTTCACTCCGCCTGGGGCGAAGACGAAGCCCGCTGGTTCGAAGCGATTCTCGATGAAGAAGACGTGGATATCATGGGCTGGGCGCTCGGCACCATCGCCATCCCTGAAGCCTATCAAGGCCCGCTGATGGAACGCATGTGCCAGCTGGACTACGTGGAAATTCCGCGCTGACCGGCGTCAGGCGGCATCGACGATATCGTAGACGACAACGCGTTCCCACAGGTGGCCGCAGCGGGCGATGAACGCCTGGTGCACGTCGCTCACCTGATAAATCGCCTGATCGGCAAGGCTGTCGAAAGTCATCGATTCGGACACGGCCCACGAATGATCGACCACGTCGCGCGCCTCGGTCTGCGCTGGGACGCCAATGTGCAGCGTCTTGACCTGCTCTATCGCTCGCAAGGTTTCCAGTCCCGCAATCAGCGCGGCCTTGTCCTCGGCCGAATCGGGGCGTTTCAACCAGAACAGGGCCATATGCCGAAGCAGGGGTTTGTCGCTCATTGCCGTTAAGTCCTCGTGCGTTCCTCTCCGCGATTGCAGACCTAAGCGGGGGAGACAAGCGGCGATTGGCGCATTAGGGGGGACAGGAAATCCATTGTCCCCCGCAGGCCCGAATCGGCACGCGGGGCATTTGCTGTTGCGTGAGCCTTGCCGGAACCGACCATGCCTGACCTCAACAAGATCCTCTCTTCGCGCACCCCGCTCACGCTTTCATCCGTTGCGCGCGGCGCTCAGCCGCTGGTGCTGGCCGATCTGGCACGGGCATCGAAAGGCCGCGCCGTGTTTATCGCGCCTGACGATGCGGCCATGCGCGCCATTGCCGATGCCGCGCAGTTCTTTGCCCCGGAACTGGATGTCATCGATTTTCCAGCCTGGGACTGTCTTCCCTACGACCGGGCCAGCCCCGCCCTGTCGATCAGCGCGCGGCGGCTTTCCGCGCTCCACCGCTTGCAAGCCAAAGGCGCCGGGCCGCAATTGCTGGTCACGACGATCAACGCCGCCTTGCAGCGTGTGCTGACGCCGTTCCGCATCCGGGAATCGGTTCGCTTGCTCAAGCCCGGCATGGAAATTGGCCGGGAAAGCCTGATCGCGCTGCTGCAACGTCAGGGCTATTCGCGCACCGACACAGTTGCCGACGCGGGCGAATTTGCCGTCCGCGGGTCCATCTTCGATATCTTCCCATCCGGCCTTGATGCTGGCCTGCGGCTCGATTTCTTCGGGGACGAACTGGAAACGCTGCGCCTGTTCGATCCGAACACGCAGCGGTCTATCGGCGTTCTCGACCAGCACCTGTTGCTGCCCGCCAGCGAGGCTCTGGTGGACGAGGACAGCGTCAAGCGTTTCCGCACCAGTTACCGCGAAATGTTCGGCGCCAACGCCACGTCGGATCCGCTCTATCAGGCGGTCAGCGACGGGCGGCGACTGGCCGGCATGGAACACTGGCTGCCGCTGTTCGAAGAGCGGATGGAAACGCTGTCCGATCACCTGTCGAACGACGATCTGGTGCTGATCGACAGCGCGGCACTCGGCGCCGCAGACGAGCGCCTGGCCGACATTGCCGATTATCATGCCGCCCGGTCCGACACTTCGGGCAAGGCACCCGGTTCCTATCGCCCACTTGCGCCCTCGGCCCTGTACCTGACCCGCGAAGAGATCGACCGTCACCTCGCCGCCTGGCCGATCCACCGGACCGACATTTTCGCCCAGCCCGACAGCGCGAGCGTGATCGACTTCGGCTTCGGCTCGGGCCGCGATTTCGCCCCCGAGCGCGCCCGCGGCGACAACGTTTACGAAGCCGCCGCCCGTTTTCTCACCGGGCAGTCGGCGCAAGGGCGCAAGGCGCTGATCGCCTGCTATTCCGCAGGAAGCCGAGCCCGCATTGCCGCCATTCTGGGCGAAGCGGTGCGCCCGGGACCGGTTCTGGCGGACAACTGGCAGGAAGCGCTTGGCCTTGCCGCCAAGGGATCGCCCGTCGCGCTCGTCCTGCCGCTCGAAACGGGGTTTTCGAACCGCGACATCGAACTGGTTACCGAGCAGGACCTCCTAGGTGACCGGCTCGTCCGCCGCAAGAAACGCCGCAAGAGTGCGGACGCCTTCCTGGCCGAACTCTCCGCCCTGACGCCGGGCGATCTGGTGGTTCACATGGACCACGGCATCGGCCGCTATGAAGGCCTGCAATCGATCCCGGTGGGTAACAGCCCGCACGACTGCGTGATGCTGGTCTACCACGGCGGCGACAAGCTCTACGTCCCGGTCGAGAACATCGACGTCCTCTCGCGCTATGGCAGCGAGAGTGAGGGCGTGGCGCTTGACCGGTTGGGCGGTGAAGCCTGGCAAAAGCGCCGCAGCCGCCTGAAAGAGCGCATCCGCGAAATCGCGCATGAACTGCTGCGCACCGCCGCCCAGCGCGCGCTGCGGCAGGCGCCGGTTCTCCTTCCCGATCAGGCCGCCTACGACCAGTTTTCCGACCGCTTCCCCTGGCAGGAAACCGAGGATCAGGAAGCCGCCATCGAAGACGTTCTGGGCGATCTGGCCGAAGGCAAGCCAATGGACCGCCTCGTCTGCGGCGACGTGGGTTTCGGAAAGACCGAGGTTGCCCTGCGCGCCGCCTTCGTGGCCGCCATGGCCGGTCAGCAGGTAGCGCTGATCGCACCGACGACGCTGCTCGCGCGCCAGCATTATACCGGCTTCGTCGAGCGCTTTGCCGGCTTCCCGCTCAACATCGGGCGCCTGTCCCGTCTGGTGACGGAAAAGGAGGCTGCGGCGACCCGCGCGGGCCTTGCCGAAGGAACCATCGACATCGTTGTCGGTACCCATGCGCTGCTGTCGAAAAGCCTCGTATTCAAGCGCCTCGGGCTGGTGATTGTCGATGAGGAACAGCGTTTCGGCGTCAATCACAAGGAACGCCTGAAAACGCTGCGCACCAACGTCCACGTCCTCACGCTAACCGCCACGCCGATTCCGCGCACCCTGCAGATGGCGATGTCGGGCCTGCGCGAACTCTTGACGATCCAGACGCCGCCGGTCGACCGGCTGGCCGTGCGCACCTATGTGATGGAATGGGATGACATGGTAATGCGTGAAGCCTTGCTGCGCGAACACCATCGCGGCGGGCAGAGCTTCATCGTCGTCCCCCGCATCGCTGACATGGCCGATGTCGAGGAGTGGCTGCGCAACACCGTGCCGGAAATCCGGTTCGTCACCGCACATGGCCAGATGGCCGCGAGCGAAGTGGAGGAGCGCATGAGCGCCTTCTACGAGAAGAAATACGAGGTTCTGCTCAGCACGACGATTGTCGAAAGCGGGCTCGATATTCCGAGCGCAAACACGATCATCATCCACCGTGCCGACCGCTTTGGCCTTGCCCAGCTTTACCAGCTTCGCGGCCGCGTTGGCCGGTCAAAACTGCGTGCCTACGCCTATCTGACGACGCCGCAGGACAAGCAGCTGTCCGAGGTCGCGGAAAAGCGGCTCAAGGTGCTGGGCGATCTCGACAGTCTGGGCGCCGGCTTCCAGCTGGCGAGCCACGACCTCGACATTCGCGGCGCGGGCAACCTGCTGGGTGACGAGCAGTCTGGCCACATCCGCGAAGTGGGCTTTGAACTGTATCAATCGATGCTCGAAGACGCGATTTTGGCGGCCAAGGCGGGCGAATCCGGGCTTGAGCGCAGCACCTCGGGCCTCAGCCCGCAGATTACCGTCGATGCACCGATCATGATTCCGGAAGACTACGTGCCGGATCTGGCCGTCCGCATGGCGCTCTATCGCCGCCTCAACGACGCGGAATCGAGCGAGGAAATCGATTCGCTGTCCGCCGAAATGATCGACCGTTTCGGCCCACTGCCCAAGCCGACCGCAAACCTCATCAAGCTTATCGAGATCAAGCAGCAGGCCATTGGCGCGCACATTGCCAAGATCGACGTCGGCGCAAAGGGATCGCTGGTCAGCTTCCACAACGACACCTTCCCCGATCCGCTTGGCCTGATCGCCTATTGCCAGCGTCTGGAGGGAACGGTGAAGCTGCGGCCGGACAACAAGCTGGTGATCACGCGCACCTGGGGCAATCCCGAAGCGCGCCTCAACGGCCTGTTCCAGCTCACCAAGGGGCTGTCCTCGATCGCTCGGAAAGCCGCGAAGTAGCCCCACGCACCGCGTTCACACTTCCTTTGCCAGCCGGTGCTAATCCCGGCGCATCGGCGGCATGGCCGCGTTGTGTAAGGGTTAACGCGTGGCGTCGGGCGCGATTACGCTTGGGCGAGTTTCGAGCCCGGTTGCCAGCATGGTTTCCGGACGCGATACGCCATGCCTGATGGCGCGATCCTGGCGCTCGCTCACAGGTCCAGATCACGACGCCTGGATGGAGCTGTCCCACAAGGCCAGCGAACCCAATCCTTTCTTCGAACCATGGTATCTGCTGCCCGCGCTTTCCGCCTTCGATGCTGATGATGCGGTGTGCTTTCTCGTGCTTGAGCAGGACGGGCAATGGCTGGGACTGCTGCCGATGGCGCGGCCTTCGCGCTACTATGGCCGGCCCTTCCCGCACCTCGCCACCTGGCGCCACGCCAACTGCTTTCTCGGTGCGCCGCTGGTGGCGCAAGGCTGTGAAACCGCGTTCTGGCGCGCCCTTCTGGCCTGGGCCGACAGTCAGGGCGGAACGGGGCTTTTCCTGCATTTGCCGCAGATGCCGCTGGACGGCGTTCTAGCGCAGGCCCTGCGCGCCGAACTGCGCGCACAGGGCCGCATCCATGGCGTGGTGCAGCAGGAAGACCGCGCCTTGCTCCAGTCAGACCTGACGGCCGAGGCTTATCTCGAAGCCTCGATGAGCGGCAAGAAGCGCAAGGAACTGCGCCGCCAGTTCAACCGTCTGGCCGAACTTGGCCCTGTCACCTTCACGCGCAGCGATGATGCGGATGATCTGGAAAGCTGGATCGCCGATTTCCTGCGGCTAGAAATGGCGGGTTGGAAGGGCAAAGCGGGTTCGGCGCTCGCCTGCGCGAAGGAAACCCGGTCTCTGTTCCGCGAAAGCCTTATTGGCGCAGCGGCACACAAGCGTCTGGAACGGATCACCCTGTCGCTGAACGGTGCGCCGATTGCCATGCTCGTCAATTTCCTTACCGCTCCCGGCGCCTTTTCGTTCAAGACCGCCTTTGACGAGGCCTATTCCCGCTTCTCACCCGGCGTGCTGCTGCAACGCGAAAACCTAGACCTGCTGGAGCGCGAGGGCATTGCCTGGTGCGATTCCTGCGCCTCGGCTGATCATCCGATGATCGATCACATCTGGCGCGAACGCCGCAGCGTGGGCGCGCTTTCCATCGCCATTGGCGGACCATTGCGCCGCCTCGCTTTCCGAGCCCTGCTCACCGCCGAATTGGGTCGCCGCCCTGACGGAGCCAGAACATGACTGTCTTTTCTCCAGACGCACGCAAGACCTTTGCCGCGAACTATCCCGAAACGCCGCACACGATCCCGCACGCCCTGGGCAATCACCCGCTGCTGACCTTCGATGCGCTCGCCGATCTGGCCGAGACGCTGCCGGCGGATTCGATTGAATACAACTTCGCCGATCTGCCCATCGGGATCGATGGAAAACCCGATCCGACCGGACTTTCGATCGGCGAGACGATCCGCAACATCGAGACGACGGGATCGTGGGCGGCGATCAAGAACATTGAACAGCACCCCGCCTATGCCGAATTGCTCAATGCCCTTCTGGCGGAAATCCGCCCCGAAATCGAAGCGCGCACCGGGCGCATGGAGAAGCTGCAAGGCTTCATCTTCGTCACTTCGCCCAATGGGGTGACGCCCTATCACTTCGATCCGGAGCACAACATCCTGCTCCAGATCCGCGGTTCGAAGGTGATGACCCAGTTTCCCGCCGGCGATGCCCGCTTCGCACCCGACGAGGTTCACGAAGGCTACCACACCGGCGGCGCGCGCGAACTGAAATGGCGCGACGAGTTGCTGGCCGGCGGCACCGAGTTTCCCCTTTCGCCCGGCGAAGCCCTGTTCGTGCCGGTCATGGCGCCGCATTTCGTCAGGAACGGGCCGCAGAGCTCGGTTTCGCTGTCGATCACCTGGCGCTCCGACTGGTCCTTTGCCGAAGCCGATGCGCGTGCGTTCAATTCGGTTCTGCGCCGCATGGGCTTCAAGCCGCGCAGCACCGGGCGCTGGCCGGCAACCAACAGCGTCAAGGCGCTGGGGTGGCGCGTGCTGCGCAAGCTGCGCGGGAGTTGACGCAGCCGCGCCGAGCCGCGAATGGCGGGGCATGAGTGAAGACATCACACCCCAAGAGCAGGTATCCCGCCTGCTCGATCTGCTGAACGTTGAAACCCTGGGTCCGGACACCTTCCGCGGCCGCCGCAAGATTGGCGGAGTGGGCCGCGTGTTCGGCGGCCAGGTGATTGCGCAGGCGCTCGTTTCGGCGGAGCGCACCGTCGATCCGGACCGCGAAGTCCACTCGCTCCACGCCTATTTCCTGCGCGGCGGCAGCGAGGATCACGAGATCGACTTTGCCATAGCCCGCGATTTCGACGGCGGCAGTTTCTCCAATCGCCGCGTCGTCGCCAGCCAGGAGGGAACGCCCATCCTCAACCTGACGGCATCATTCCATAAGCGCGAGCCGGGCGTTCACCATGCCGAAGCGATGCCGCATGTGGCGATGCCGGACGCTCTGCTCAACGAACAACAGCTGCGCGACCAGTACATCCACATGGTGCCCGAAAACATGCGCAAGTTCGTCGCAAGTTTTCGCGCGCTTGAAATCAAGCCGACCGATCCGATGGCTTGGGCCGGAATGAAGGCCGGCGAGCCACGTCTCGATACGTGGTTTCGCGCTCCCTCGCCCTTGCCGGACGATCCGCGTGTGCACCGCGCCGTCCTCGCCTATGCGACCGATTATTCGCTGCTCGGCACCTGCACTGTACCGCATCGCCTGAGCTGGATGACCGGCAAGGTTCAGGGTGCGAGCCTCGACCACGCGATCTGGTTCCATGACGATTTTCGCGCCGACGAATGGCTGCTCTATTCCACCGACAGCCCATGGGCCGGACGGGCACGCGGGTTCAATCGCGGAAGGATCTACACGCAGGACGGGCGACTGATCGCGGAGACCGCGCAGGAAGGCCTGATCCGCGTTCGGGAATAGGACGCCAGCGGTTCGTCAGGCCGCCTTTTCGGGGATTTCCTTGCCGCGCACCTGCGTGACGATTTCCCAGACGGCGATGAACAAGGCCGCGATAATCGGGCCGATGATGAAGCCCGTCAGGCCGAAAATCTCCAGCCCGGCGACCGTGGCGATCAGGACGACGAAATCGGGAAGCTTCGTGTCCTTGCCGACCAGAATGGGCCGAAGCAGATTGTCGACCAGCCCGATGACGAACAGGCCGCAGAACACCAGCACGGCGCCCTGCCAGATAGACCCCGTCAGCAGGAGATAGACCGCCACCGGCACCCAGATGATCCCGGTTCCCGCCGCAGGTATCAGCGAAAAGAAGCCCATGAGCAGGCCCCAGAGCAGCGCGCCTTCGACGCCCAGCATCCAGAAGATCAGGCCGCCGAGAATGCCCTGTATCACTGCTACCGCGACCGTGCCCTTCATCGTTGCCCGCACGACTGTGAGGAACTTGTCGATCAGGCGATCGCGCAGACCCTCTTCAAGCGGCAGCGCGGTGCGGAACTTGGCATCGAGCTTCGCGCCATCGCGCAGCAGGAAGAAGGTGAGGTAGAGCATGACGCCCAGCGCGGCGAGCAGCGAGAGCGCTCCCTGCCCGACGTTGAGCGCCTGTCCGGCAACCGTTTTCAGGCCGCTCGAAACGCCCGGCGCGATCATTTCGCGCAGGCGGTTGGTATCGGTCAGGCCATATTCGCGCGCCATGGCCTCCATCGGCGCCGGCAGTGCGTTGATCGCTTTGGCAAGCATCCCGCCAAGGTCCAGCTGCCCGCTTTCGAGGCGCGCATAGATGCCGCTCGCTTCCTGCACCAGGCTGGCCCCCAGGAGCGCGGCGGGGATGATGACCACGGCGACAATGAGGACGAGCATCAGGCCGGCGGAAAGACCGGCCTTGCCACCCAGACGTTTGACCAGCGCCAGATGCAGAGGGCGGAACACGATGGCTGCAACCAGCCCCCACAGGATCGCGCCGAAATAGGGCAGCAGCAACCACAGGAACAGCGCGGTCACCGCCACAACCAGCGTCGCAAAGCCGATATTTTCGTGCGTCCAGCTGTCCGTTGCCTTGCGCGCCATGCCTGTTCGCCTCCTCATAAGCGGGTCACCCCTTGGGGTGATAGAAATCATAGACCGCTTGCGCCACCGCCGCGCTTACGCCGGGGGCACGCTTCAGATCGTCGAGCGCCGCCGCGCGCACTTTGCCGGCCGTACCGAAGTGCAGCAGCAAGGCGCGCTTGCGGGCCGGACCAACGCCCGGAATCTCGTCCAGCGGACTGGCAGTTATCGCCCGGCTGCGTTTTTCGCGGTGCGCGCCGATGGCGAAGCGGTGAACTTCGTCAAGCAGGCGCTGGAAATGGAACAGCAGCGGGGAATTGACCGGCAGCATCCGTTCCTTGCCGTCCGGGAAATGGAAAACCTCGCGCCCTTCGCGCCCGTGATGCGGCCCCTTGGCAATGCCGATCATCGGCACGTCCTCGATCCCCATTTCCTCCAGCACATCGCGCGCCGCGCTGAGCTGCCCCTTGCCGCCATCGATCAGCACCAAATCGGGCCACATGCCGCCATCGCGATCCGGATCCTCATCCCGCGCGCGCGCAAAGCGGCGCTGGAACACTTCGCGCATCATGCCGAAGTCATCGTTGGTCTGGGCGGTCTTGATGTTCCACTTGCGGTACTGACCCTTGATGAAACCATCCGGCCCGGAAACGATCATCGCCCCCAGCGCATTGGCGCCCTGAATGTGGCTGTTGTCATAAACTTCGATACGCTGCGGCGGTTCCGACAGTTCCAGGAATTCGGCCAGTTCGCTGTTCAGCCGCGCCTTGGTGCCACTTTCGGCGAGACGACGGTCAAGCGCCTCCACCGCATTACGCCGCGCCTGATCGAGCAGGCGCCGTCGATCCCCACGCTGGGGAACCGAAATCTCCACCTTGCCGCCCGCTCCCTCCCGAAAGGCTTCGGCGAGGAGATCGGCCTCGGGCAGGGCGCGGTCGATCAGAATGAGCCGGGGCGGCGGAACCTCCTCGTAAAACTGCGCGAGGAAGGCTTGCAGCACCTCCTCTTCGCTCAAGCCTTCGGTATGGCCGGGGAAGAAGGCGCGGTGCCCCCAGTTCTGGCCGCCACGAATGAAGAAGGCCTGCACGCCAACCTGTCCACCCTTGGTCGCCATGGCGAAGATGTCAGCGTTGCCGATGCCCTCGGCGTTGATCGCCTGGCTGCCCTGAATGAAAGTTGCCGCCCGCAGACGGTCGCGAAGCATGGCGGCGCGCTCGAAATCGAGCGATTCCGCCGCTTCCTGCATCTGCCCCTCGATCTTGCGCTGCACCGCGCCGGACTTGCCGCCAAGAAAGTCCTTCGCCTCACCGACGAGTTCGGCATAGCCACTTTCATCGATGCGGCCGACACAGGGGGCCGAACAGCGCTTGATCTGGTAGAGCAGGCACGGCCGGTCGCGCCGCGAGAAGAAACTGTCGGTGCACGATCGCAGCAGGAACAGCTTTTGCAGAGCGTTTATCGTGGTGTTCACCGAACCGGCACTGGCAAAGGGGCCGTAATAATTCCCTTCGGCCCGCCGCGCACCGCGATGCTTGGTGATGCGCGGATAGGCGTGATCGGAGCGGAGCAGGATGAACGGGAAGCTTTTGTCGTCGCGCAGCAGCACGTTGTACGGCGGGCGGAAGCGCTTGATCAGCTGCGCTTCGAGCAGCAGCGCCTCGGCCTCGCTGTTGGTCGTGACGATGGTCATCGACCGGGTCTGCGCAACCATGCGCTGCAGACGCAGCGGCAGACGATCGACCTGGGTGTAGTTCGCGACGCGGTTCTTCAGCGCCCGCGCCTTGCCGACATAGAGCACGTCGCCGCGCGCATCCTGCATGCGATAAACGCCGGGACGCGGCGGCAAAGTGGCCTGCACCTCGCGGATGGCGGCCACCCCGGCCTCCAGATCAGGCCGGCTACCCTTCATGGTATAGGTCGCGCGGTCCTCGTTGAAACGGTCGGACGAGGCGCGATCGGGGGGGACGGCGTTCTTGCGGGCCATGGCTTGCAGATAGTGCCTGCCATGGCCCGTGGCAAAGGGGCTAGAACCGTTTTGAGATATCTATCCCGAGAAATCGTCCGGTGGGATCAAGCAGATCGGGCTGGTAGCTGATCGGCACAGAGCCCGTGCCGTCGGTCACGCGCTGGCGGGAATCGAAGATATTGTTCGCAACCAGCGCCACCCGCACGCCCTTCAGCCAGGCCTGATCCTTGGTCAGCCCCTTGATCTGGTCAAGGTTGGCAAAGAACCGCAGATTGAACTTTGCCAGGCTGCCGAACCGCAGGTTGGTTGTGCCGTCGATCCGCGTTGGCGCCGTGTAGCTACCGCTCGCCCGCAGGCCCATGCCCTTGTAGAACATCCCGGCGTCCAGCTCTACCGAATGGCGGGCAACGCCGCCGCCGGACAGGGCATCGCCATCGAGCAGGTCGAGCACCGGCCCTCCGGGCGCAACAGTCACGCGATTCTTGAACTGCACGGTGTGGAACACGGCCAGGTTCCAGCGGCCCTGCCCGTTTCCGCCGCCCATCGGGCCCATCATCATCGGCGGACCGCCACGGCCGCCTCCGCCGCCCATGCGCCCACCGCCCGGCCGGCCTCCGCCCGCGCCCGGCCCCATGCCGCCGCCCGTTCGGCCACCGGCTGCTGCCGCATTCGCCTTGCCAATCGGGCCATTGATGTGAAGGCCCCAGCGCAGGCGCGAAGCCTCTTCGCCGAAGAAGGTAACGGCGCGCCGATCAATCGCGATCAGGCGCCCCGATGCATCGCGCGTCACCCGGCCGGGAAACGCGGCCTCGATGGCGGGCGTCAGAACCGGGAACGCTTCGGTGACATTGCTCGAATTGTTGCGGAAGTATTCAGCCATGATCATCAGGTTGGGCACCGGCGTCTGCCAGTTGACCCCCAGCTTGAGATCCTTGTCGGTTTCCCGCAGCAAGGCTGGGTTACCGCCGCTCGTCACCGTCACCAGCGCTGTTTCGCCGCGCGTAAAGTCAAACACCGGGACGTTGAACGTTACGGCCAGCGGATTGCCAAGCTCCGCCAGCGACGGCGCTTTTTCATTGTAGATGTAGCTCGCTTGCAGGTTAAGCTTGTCCGTCACGCCCCAGGTCAGACCCGCGCTCCAGTCCTTCAGCGTGCCGAAGTCCGACAGGTCTTCCACCCCGGCGCTGAGGTTGAGCGTGATGTTGCCCAGCGATTCAAGGAAGCCTTCGCGGCGGCTGGTGATCGGAATGCCCAGGTTGATCCCGCCCGACACGCTGTTGCGGCCAAGATAGGTCCGCCCTGCCGCGCTGCGCGTGTCCTCGCTGGTGATCGAGGTGTGCGCATATCCGCCCTTCACCGTCATCGACACTTCGCCCCCCGGCAAGCGGACAGGGCGGCCGATGAAAGTGACGAGGCTCGAGACCGAATTGCTCTGCGTCCAGGCGCGGTCGGACCCCAGCGATGGCTGAGCCGGGATCGGACCGTTGATCGCCAGCGATCCCGAAGCGGCGGCGGCGACCAGCGCGCTGGTGTTGGCGCGCCGATCGATCCGCGTATCGCTCTCAGTATGACCGGCATCGACCGTTGCCGAAAGCTGCCATTCCCCGAGCGCCTTGTTGAACCCGGCGCCGCCCTGATAGCTGATCGTCTGGTTGCTGCGCCCCAGCGGATCGCCAAAGGTGCGAACCGCCGAACTGGTACCGTTGGTCAGGACCACGGTGTTGAGGCCCGACAGCGATTGCGTTGTCGTGCGGCCCATGGTCGCGTTGAGCGTGATCGAACCGCCAAGGCCGTTCTTGCCGAGCCCCTTCGTCCATGTGCCGTTGACCGACGTGTTGGTGCGATTGGCAATCAGCGTGCGGGCCGAGGCCGGATCGGGATCGGTCACGACAGTGGGCAGGCTGCTGGCCGACTGTATGACATCGCGCTCGGCCTCGGTCAGCGGCGTTGTGCGATCCCGCACGGCCGTGAGGTTGAGGCGGCTGCCCTTGGCCACGGCGAACAGCGAAGCTTCAAGCTGGCTGGTCGCCGATCCGCCGCGATCGGGCATGCCGTATTCGACGCCCAGGGTTCGCTGCGAGAAGTTGTCCTTCAGGATCAGGTTCACCACGCGCGAATCCGCCGGATAGCCGAAGCGCAGAGCCACTTCCTCGGGCAGGATTTCCATGCGGCGAATCGCCTCGGGCGGCATGTCGCGCATTTCGCGGAAAGAGGTGATGCGCTGGCCGTTCACCAGCATGATGGGAAAGCCGCCGCCGCCACGACCACGCCCCGATCCGGTCTGCGGCGCCAGCGCGCCCAGCAAATCGGTCAGGGAGTTGGCGCCGTAGGAGGCAATGTCCTTCTCATCGAGCACCTCGATCGGCTTCTGCGGCACGTCGAGCTGCCCCTTGATGCGTTCGGCAACGACGACAATGACCCCCTTTTCGGCAGGGTCATCCGCCGCATCTTCGACGGGGGCGGTTTGGTCTGTATCTGCCGGTGCGGCTTCCTGCGCGTGAGCAGGAAGGGTCCACACAAGGGCTACGAGCGGCAGACAGACTGCTGGGGGACGCAGTTTCATTGAAATGCCAGTGCCTTTTACAATTAAGCGAGGCAAGTATCGCGCCGTAACAAATTGTCGCCAGCATGGGTTGTTCCCACACTCTTTTCTTTTCCGCCTTGCGCCGCTATGGCGCGGCGCGAACAACCATCAGGACGGATACGGATCGCCAATGGCGAAAGAAGAACTTCTCGAAATGCGCGGCACGGTCGTCGAACTGCTGCCCAATGCCATGTTCCGCGTCCGTCTGGAAAACGACCACGAAATTCTGGGCCATACGGCCGGCAAGATGCGCAAGAACCGCATCCGCGTTCTGGTTGGCGATGAAGTGCTTGTTGAACTGACGCCCTATGACCTGACCAAGGGCCGCATCACCTATCGCTTCATGCCCGGACGCGGTGGCCCCGGCCAGTTCTGATTCGCCGGGTGGCCAGCCCTCCCCTTATTCTTGCCTCCGCCTCGCCGCGCCGCCAGGAACTGCTGGCCCGTCTTGGCCTGACGCCGACCGGTATCATCGCAGCCGACATTGACGAGAGCGTCCGCAAGGGCGAACTGCCCCGCGCCTATGCGCGGCGCGTTGCGATGGGAAAGGCGATCGCTGTTTCGGCACCGGACGCGTTCGTGCTGTCTGGCGATACCGTTGTCGCCTGCGGCCGGCGCATATTGCCCAAGGCCGAGGATGAAGCCACGGCGCGGCAATGCCTGTCGCTGCTTTCCGGTCGCCGCCACCGAGTGCTGAGCGCGGTATGCCTGAAACACCCCGACGGCACCGTCGGCGAACGCCTGTCCGAAACGATTGTCGCCTTCAAGCGCCTGTCCGCTAATGAGCTGGACGCATACATTGCTGGCGGCGAATGGCGCGGCAAGGCGGGTGGCTATGCCATTCAGGGCAGCGCCGAAGGTCTGATCAAGTGGATCTCCGGCAGCCATTCCGGCGTCATGGGTCTTCCGCTCTATGAAACGCGCGCGCTGCTTGCCGCGGCGGGTTTCGCTCTTGCCTGAGTGGCTGATCGAGGAAGGTCTGGGCGAGCATCGCGCCCTGCTGATCGAACGCGGGCAGATCATCGGCGCGCGGGTTGACTGGCTTGAGCCGGTTCGGCCGGGCATGATTGCCGAGGCAAAGCTCATCTCAAAGCCGGCAAAGCAGAACCGCGGCCTCGCGATGCTGCCCGATGGCACCGAAGTGCTGGTGGCGAAACTTACCCCCGATCTGACCGAGGGCATGGCCATCCGCATTGCCATCATGCGCGCGCCAATTGCCGAGCGCGGCCGCCACAAGCGCGCCATTGCCCGGATTGCGGACGCGGGGCTCGCGCCCTGCCCCGGCCCCTCGCTGGCGGAAAGCCTTCAGGCCGGGCCGTATCGAATGACACGTTGCCGACCTGCCGATGGGGCTTTCAACGATCTTGGCTGGGACGAACTGGTCGAAGATGCGCTGAGCGGCGCCGTAGCCTTTGCCGGCGGCAATCTGCTGCTCGACCCGACCCCGGGCATGACTGTCATCGACATCGACGGGCATCTGCCACCCACGCCATTGGCGCTTGCCGCTGTCGACGCCATTGCGGATGCCATCGCGCGCTTCGATATCGCCGGGAACGTCGCCATCGATTTTCCGACAATCGAATCGCGCAAGGACCGCCAGCAGATCGACACCGCGCTGGCGCAGGCACTCGGCTCCTGGCAGGGCGAACGCACCGCGATGAATGGCTTTGGCCTCGTCCAGTTGGTCTCGCGGCTCGAACGGCCATCGATCCTGCAACGCTATCGCACTTCGCCCGAACGATTGGGCGTTGTCACCCTGGCGCGGCGCGCCGAAAGCATTCAGGATCCGGGCCGCCTGCTCCTTTGCGTCAATCCGCAGCTTCGTGCGCACATCCCGGCCAACTTCGAATCGCTGCTGCAACAGCGGACGGGGCGAATGCTGGCCTGGCACGAAAGCCCGGACATTGCCCTCACATCGCCCTACGTACAGGTAACCGGACCATGACCCTCACGTCACGCAAATGCCCGATCTGCGGCAAGCCCCGTTCGGAAGAATTCCAGCCTTTCTGCTCCAACCGATGCCGCGATCGCGATCTCGTCCGCTGGCTGGATGATGGCTATGCCCTCCCCGGCCCGCCAGCAATTGGCGATAGTGACGAAGAGGTCTGATTTCGCTCTTGCCAAGCCGCGAAGCCTTCGCCATAGGCGCGCTTCCAACCGCTCGCCGGTCCGTGAATCGGATCGTCGCCGCAGCGATGCCCGGGTAGCTCAGTTGGTAGAGCACATGACTGAAAATCATGGTGTCGGTGGTTCGATCCCGCCCCCGGGCAC
>JBJTLW010000151.1:0-13294 GCA_046063225.1 Novosphingobium sp.
GAGGCTGAGCCGGCGCAGGGCATCGGCCAGCCGGTCCCCGGCATCGCGGCGGAGCGCCGCCCGCTCGGGATTGGCGTCGGGATCGGGATCGGCGTGGTCGCAGTCCACTTCCAGCCCGGTGTCATAGCGGGCATTGGCGCGCAGCCAGTCCACCGCCTTGTTGCGCAGGATGCGGCGCAGCCAGGCCGCGCCTTCCGCCGCGCTTTGCCCCTGATAGCGCGCCGCGCCCTGCCAGACAGCGATGAAGGTTGCGTCCACCACGTCTTCCGCCGCCGCGCCATCCCCGCCCAGGATGCCCCGCGCGATGACATGGAGCGCGCGCGCCTGCTGGCGGTATATCTGCGTGAAGGCCGCGTGATCGCCCCGGGCAATGGCGCGAAGCTGCGTGTTGACATCGATCATGACAGTTCCCCCGAACGGCGTTGGGACGGACGAAGCCGCAGGTCTGCCCAGACAAGGCAATCGCTGGCATCGTGAAACAGGCGCGCATCGAACCCCGCCGCGCGGGCTGCACGGGTCAGGGCTTCTGGCGCATGGCGGTGCACCGGCTTTCCCAGCCAGATCGAATGCCAGCCGCAGCCAAGGTGGCCGGGCAGGAAGGCAGAGATCACCAGCCGCCCGCCACTTGCGAGCCGGTCTGCCGCCCGTGCCATGCCGCGCGCCAGCCGGCCTTCGGACATGGCATCTGGCAAGGTCGTGGCCAGGATCAGATCGAACGACTGCCTGCCGGCGTGGATCAGCGCGTTCGCCCCGCGCCCCTTGTCGAGCACCAGGCAGCGTTCCCCCCGCCGCCGCGCCTGGACCAGCGTGGCATTGGTCAGCTCGTCACGCGCATCGAGCGCCCGGGCGATGCCCAGCCGCCCCGTGTATTCCGCCATGGCCGGATGCCGCAGGGCCGAGCCGAGCGGATGGGCAAGCAGGCTTTCCCGCACCGAACCCGGATCACGGCAATCGAGCAGAACCGCGTCGAGAATCCCGGCAAGGTGGGCGATGGACTGATCGCGATCGCCCGCCTCTATCCGGGCAAGGATGCGATCGAACTGCGGGACAAGGGCCTGGCACTGCGTTTCCATGGCCAGCCGATTGCCTGCGCCGCGTCGTCCCAGCGTGAAACAAGCGTCGCCTGGGCGTGAAAAATTACATGAAGTTCCATGGAATTGCGGTAATCAGCATCGCATGGGGGCCTGTTGAAGCGATGGCGAAGCAATATTCCTTGCAATTGCTGGGACCGTTCCGCCTGTCTTGCGCGGGCGAACGGATCGATCTGCGCGGCCGCCGGGCGCAGGCGCTTATCGCCATGCTGGCAACATCGGAAAGCCATGAACGCACGCGGGCGTGGTTGCAGGACCGGCTTTGGGGCAGCCGCCCCGGCGTCCAGGCGCAGAACAGCCTGCGGCGCGAACTTTCATCGCTGCGCAAAATGGTCAACCGGGCAGATGGCGAACTGCTTTGCGCCGATGGCCTGCGCGTCTGGCTGAACAGCCAGCTGCTGCATATCCAAGGCCAGGGATCGGGCGAATTTCTGGAGGGCATGGACCTTCCCGGAGAGGACGGCTTTGAAGACTGGCTGCGCGGCCAGCGCGCCCGGGCCGAAAGCGCGCCCGCGCGCCCCGCTCCGCCGCCGGCCGCATCGGGTCGGAACGTCCGCGCGGCGGCGCATCCGGCGCGGGCGCTCAGCTCCATCGCACTGGCGACCATCGACGGTGCCGATGAACTGCGCGACGCCCTCGCCGAACGGCTGTCGCGCATCCGCTGGCTGGAGCTTTATTTTGCCGGACAGGGCACCGGCGAGGCCCGCTTTGCCCTGTCTGGCCGGATCGACAAGGGCGGCAAGGTTGCGCTCAAGCTGGTCGATCAGGACAGCGGCCGCATGTTATGGACCGGCCGCTATGCCGTGGACGCAGCGGACGATGCCGCGCCCGGCTGGGTGGACGAAGCGATCAGCGCGGTGCGTGCGCGCATTGCCCAGGCCGAACAGGCCCGCGCCATCGCCGCGCCTGACGATGACGATCTCGCCTCGCTGGTCTGGCAATCGCAATGGCACATGCACCGGCTGAGCAAGGACGATGCCGCAGAGGCTGCCCGGCTTGCCGCGCGGGCCGTGGCGGTGGACGCCATCGGCGCCGAAGCCATTGCCCAGGCCACCTGGGTGCGCGTCTGGGACTTGTGGGTCACCCGCGCCCGCGAACCGGCCATTCGCGCCATGCGCGAACAGGCGCAGCGCGCGATCATTGCCGATCATGAGGACGCGCGCGGCCACATGCTTGCCGGGATAGCCGAAATCTGGCTGATGCAGCCGCTGCGGGCCGAAGCCCTGCTGCGCCGCGCGGTGGAGCTGGACCCCAGCCTGATCATGGCCCGCGTGCAGCTGGCCTGCGCACTTTATCACCGGCTGATGCTGGCCGAGGCCGAGGCAGAGCTGCTTACCGCGCTGCGGCTCAGCCCCAATGACCAGTACCTGTTCTTCATCGCCGGGGAACTGGCGACCACCTGCCTGATGCAGGACAAGTTCGATGCGGCGCTGGTCCATGCCGAAACGTCGCTGGCGGCGCGCCGCTCTTATGTCCACGGCCACGTGGCCAAGGTGAACGCGCTGGTCCGGCTTGGCCGCATGGACGAGGCACGCGCCGCCCATGCCGAACTCTATCGCGCCAATCCGGGTTACAGCCCGCAATTCATCGACTGGATCCCGTTCCTCGATTCCTCGTGGAACGCCTGGTTCAAGGATGGATTGAACCGCGCGGCCACCGGCTCCGACTAGGTTCCGTTCGATGAGAAAGTGAGTGCCGGATGGCTGAAGCGAAGTATTTTGCAGGGGTTGAGGCGGCACAGGGCAGGCAGGCCGCCGCCGGCCCGGTTCCGCTTGAACCTTTCGACATGAGCGTGCTGGAAGCGAAGGGCCGGTTCGCCCGCTTCTCGTCAAACCTTGCCGCCGCGCTGATCCCTGCGGCCTATGCCTTTTCCCGCAGGTTTCGCCCGCTGATGCCGCTGGCCGGCCTGCTGCATGTCACGCGTGAGCAGCAGGTGCGCGAAATCCTGCTTCGCAGCGATGATTTCCACACGCCCTTCGGCCCGGAAATGGCCGAGCTTGGCAATGGCGCCGTCTTCCCGCTGGGGTCCAACGGGGCAGAGCACGCGCGGCTGCATGACGTGCTGATGCGCATCATCCGGCGCGAGGATGCGGCGTGGATCGGCCAGATGTCCGGCGCCTTCACCGCCGCCCTGCTTGACAACAGCAAGGGCGAGATCGACGTCATCGGCGATCTTATCAAGCGGGTGCCGGCGGAAGTGTGCCTGCGCTATTTCGGGCTGGAATGCGACGATGCCGATGCCTTTGGCGACTGGACCATGGCGCTGTCCGCCTTCCTGTTCGGCGATCCTTATGGCAAGCCGGAGGTGCGGCGGCTGGCGATGAACGCGCGCCGGCGGATCAATGCCGTGATTGCCGATGCCCTTGCCCGCGCCCAGAACCGGGTGCGCAATGGCAGCCTGACGGACAGCAATGCGCAGACGCTGGTGGAACGGCTTGCCCTGCTGCAACCGCGCGAACCGTTGAGCGATGACGATATCGGCGCGCTGCTGATGGGGCTGGCCACCGGCTTCATCCCCACCAATTCGCTGGCCGCGGGCAACATGTTGCAGGAATTGCTGAAGCGCCCCGATGCCATGCGGGCCGGGGTGGACGCCGCCAGGGCCGGCGATCTGGAACAGATGCGCAAGGTGGTGATGGAGGCGGGACGGCTCAATCCCGCGCTTGCCCCCGGCCAGTGGCGCCATGCCCCGCGTGACACGGCGATCACTATCGATGGCAAGGATCATCTGATCAAGGCCGGCACCACGCTGCTGGTGTCCACCATGTCGGCCCTGCGCGATCCGCGCGCCTGGGCAGATCCCATGCGCTTCCGGCTTGACCGCAAAAGGCCGGACGGCACCCCGCAGGAACCGGACCTGGTGTTCGGCGTCGGCCCGCACTGGTGCCTGGGCAAATACCTTGCGCTGGAACAGATTTCCGCGCTGTTCATGGACCTGCTGAAGCGCCCCGGCCTGCGCCGTGCGCCCGGCGCGGCGGGGCGGCTGCGACGGCTTGGCCCCTTCCCGCGCCACCTGACCTTGCGGTTCGACACGCCGACATCGCAGCAATCGATGTTCATGGTCATCGCCCCGGTGGAAAGCGGCGATGTGGCGCCCTTGCAGGCGCAGCTGGAAGGCCTTGGCAACCCCGCCGGACAGGCCATTCGCGAGGCAATGGATGCAGCGGGGGTGGTCCACTTTGCCTCGCTGACCTGTATCGAGACCGACCATGGCCGCCGCCTGTGCCTGGAACTGTCGGTCGATGGGCCGGTCGATCAGGCGATCGATGCCATCGCGCTTCATGCCGGGGGCCTGCTGCGCCCGGCCTTTGCCCATGCCGGCTGCGCGGCGGACGAAACCATCGCCGCCTTCATGCGCCGCCACGTGGTGGAACTGCACGGCAAGCCCTGGGGGGCGACCGGCCTCAACTATAACGGCCTTGGCGAATTTCCCGTGGCGCTGGTGGAAAAACAGGCGCGCTTTGCCGATTTCACCGGCCGCGTCCTGCGCGACTATGTGGCGAGCGAAACCGCGCGCGGCAGCCACCCGATGCTGGCGATCACCCACCTGCGCCGGATCCTGCGCGGCGATCCGGACCTGCGCAGCGAAGCCACCGAGGCGCAACTGGCGCTGATGGACGAAGCGGCGCGCGAAGGCTGGGATGCCTTCCACTTGCAGACCCAGGCCAACCGGTTGGCGCTGGCAAGGTTCCGCCCGATCACGCCGGCGCAGGCCTTTGCCCGCTTCCTCAAGACCAGGGACGGGCGGTTCATCACTTGGCCGCTTGCGGGCTTCGCCGTGCTGTGGGCCTGGCTGTTGTGGCCCAAGGGCGGCATCGCCGGACTTGGCGGGGCGCTGGCGCTTGGCTTCGGGGCTATGCTTGGCTCGGCGCTTACCTTTGCCGCGCTTGTCACCCTGTTCCTGATCCTGCTGCGCCGCGCCGAAGAGGCCGACGAGCCCGATACCTCGGCCGCCCCGCTCGAAAAGCTGCGGCGGATCGTCGAACAGGAAAACCCGCCCGGCTATGCGCAGAACCACATCATGGCGCTGGGCACGCTGAAGACCGGCTGGCTGCGCAAGGTCATCCACGCCTTTGCGCTGTGGGGCATACGGGTGCTGATCGTAAACGATTTCCGCCCCGGTTTCGTCATCAACATGGGGACGATCCACTATGCCCGCTGGTGGCGCGTGCCGGGGACCGGGCAGGTCGCCTTCTATTCCAATTTCGACGGCAGCTGGGAAAGCTACCTCGAAGACTTCATCACCCGCGCGCGCCAAGGCCAGACGGCGGCCTGGAGCAACTGGCAGGGCTTCCCGAAGACGCGCTTCATGCTGGGGCTCGGCGCGTCCGATGGCGATGCCTTCAAGCGCTGGGTGCGCATCCAGCAGCAGATCGTGCCGTTCTGGTATGCCCGTTTCCCCGCCCTGACGAGCGACCAGATCCGCATGAATGCCCTGATCCATTCGGGCCTCAGCCTGGCGCGCAACGCCAGCGAGGGCGAGGAATGGCTGCGCTGCTTCGGATCGATGCCGCGCATGGCCAACCGCATCGAAACCGACGAAGTGCAGGCGCTGGTGTTCCGCGGCATGAAGCGGCTGCCCTATTCTACCGTGCTGACGCTGCGCCTGCCGGACGGGCATGAGCCGCTGGGCGAATGGCTTTCGTGGATGCGCGGCAAGGCCATGCGCGCCGAGCGGGTTGGCGGCGAAGCGGCCTGCGCGGCGCTGGTGGCGGAAGGTGTACTCGCCTCTGTCCCGCGTCCGGCGGGCCGCACCCCGGAATTCGCTCTCGCCAACGCGCTGACCATTACGTTCGGCGAGCGCCCGCTGGTGGGCGATGCCATTGCCACGGCGAGCGAGGCGGACCGCGCCACCTCGACCCAGGCCGTGTTCCTGGCGCTGTCGGCCAAAGGCCTCGCCCGTTTCGAAGCGCCGAACTGCGCGCCGGGCACCCTGCTGGAACGCTTCCCCTATGCCTTCCGCATGGGCATGGCGGGCCGGGGCCGCGTAACCGGCGATGCCGGAGCCAATGCCCCTGAGGGCTGGCGCTGGGGCGACGATCCGCGCTCGTCCTATGCCACCGATGCCGCGCTGATGCTCTATGCTTCCAGCCCCGAACGGCTGGCGATGATGATCGAAATCCACGCCACGCTGCTCGGCAATCACGGCGGCGCGATCCTGTCGCAGACCGATTGCGCCCCGGCATGGCCCGAAGGCGAGCGGATCGATTTCGAACACTTCGGCTATCGCGACGGCATATCGCAGCCGGTGATAAAGGGCACCACCCGCGCGCTGCGCGACATTCCCGAACGCGATCTGGTGGAACCGGGCGAATTCATCGTCGGCTATGCCAACAACGCCGGATACCTGCCGCCCAGCCCCCTGCTGCCGGTGGAGGCCGATGTGCGCGGCGCGCTGCCGGTGACCGCCCTGGACGACCTGTCGCGCTTTCCCGACTTTGGCGAGGCAAGCCTTTCGCAAGCGCCGCGCGATCTCGGCCGCAACGGGTCTTACCTTGTCCTGCGCGAACTGAAGCAGGATGTGAAAGGCTTCACGCGGTTCGTCGATGATGCGGCGCGGCGGCTGGCAGAGGGCGGCTATCGCGATCTTGACCGGCTGGTCGGCCAGACGCCCGATCGCGAATGGGTGAAGGCCAAGCTCATGGGCCGCTGGCCGAACGGCCGCCCGCTGGTGGGCAACCCGGTCAACATCGCCTCTGCGCCCGACACCATCGACGCGGAAAACAGCAACGACTTTTCCTATGGCGAGGACGATCCGCACGGCCTCGCCTGCCCGTTCGGCGCGCATATCCGCCACACCAATCCGCGCGATTCGAAACAGCCGGGCGATGCGTCCGAACAGATCATCACCAACCGTCACCGCATTCTGCGCCGCGGCCGCCCCTATGAGCGGCCAGAGACGGGTGAAAAGGGGCTGCTGTTCGCCTGCCTGTGCACCGACATCGAGCGGCAGTTCGAATTCGTCCAGCAGTTCTGGTCGAACGCCCCGGCCTTCCACGGACTGGAACACGAACCCGATCCGATCATCGGCGCCGATCCGGTCGATCCGCGCTCGGGCTGCCCGATCGAACGCGTGTTCACCATCCCCACCGCCGCCGGACCCGTGCGGATCGAGGGCCTGCAAAGCTTCGTCCAGACCATGGCCGGCGGCTATTTCTTCCTGCCCAGCCGCTCGGCGCTGAGCTGGCTCAACGATACCGCGCTTCACGCGCGCGGCCCCGCACCGGAAGGACAGACCCATGGCTGACCGCAACGAACCCGACGCTATCGCGCAGCTCCTGCCCTTTTACGTCAACGGCAGCCTGCCGCTGGCCGAACGCCAGCGCATCGATGCCGCGCTGGCCGCATCGCCAGCGCTGCGCGCCGAGCTGGAGGAGCATCGGCGCCTGCTGGCGCTGGTCAAATCGGGCGGCGAACAATGGGCGGAGACGGAGCCGCTCGGCACGCCGCCGGTCGATCTTGATCGCTCCGCCGCCGCAGCGCCGAGGCGCTCGCTGCGGGGTTTGCTGTCGGTCCTCTCACCCGCCAACTGGAGCCCGGCAATCACGCTTGCCCTCGCGCTGGCCGTGGTGGCACAGGCCGCGGCGTTGCTGTGGCAGAACGGCACGATCCGCGACCTGCGAGAGGAGAACTACCAGCTTGCCTCGGGCAAGGACGAACCGCGCGCGGCCGCTGCGATCGTGGTGGAACTGAAGGACGATGCGGCGTGGAGCGCCGTGTCTGCCCTGCTGACCGAAGAGGGGCTGACCGTGGTTTCCAGCGGCGATTTCGGCGCGCTGATGCTGGCCAGCGACAAGACCGGCAAGAGCCTTGACGATCAGATCGAGCGGCTGCGCAAATCGCCGCTCGTCGCCAGCGCGGAACCGGCGGCATGATGCGGGGCGCGGTTCCCGCCCTCGCCGCCGTCGCCGCCCTCGCGCTCGCCCTGTCCGCGCCTGCCCCGGCGCAGGTCAATCGCCCCTCCCCCGGCAATGAGCAGCCCCGCTCGGGCAACAACGGCGGCGGCGGGGGCTTTGGCGGCGTCGGCCTGTCAATCTCGCTTGGCGGCAAGAAGAAGAAGGCGCCGGTGGCCGAACCGCCGCTGACCGGCCCGGACATGGCGATGCGCGACCGCCCGATCCCGGATTACGTGGCGGGGCAAGTGCTGTTCTTCCTGTCCGATGCCGCCGCCAATGCCGGGCAGATCGCGCGCACCGCGCGGGTGACGCTGGTATCGACTGCCCCCCTGCCGGAAATGGGCGTTACCATGGCCGTGGCGACCTTGCTGCCGGGCGATACGGTCGACGCCGCGGTCGGTCGTCTGGGCCGCACGCCCAAGGTCGCTTGGGCGCAGCCGGACTTCAATTTCCAGGTGCTGGGCAACAGCCGCGAACAGGGCGCGGGGATGAGCCGGATCCGCATCGGCCCGAAGCAGAAGGTTTCCGGCACCATCGCGCTCATCGACAGCCCGGTTGATCTCGCCAATCCGGCGCTGCGCGGTGCAGCGATCGTGCAGGAAGGCTTCGGCGGTTCGCTGGCGCCGGCCGCCCACGGCACGGCCATTGCGGAAATCCTCGTCGGCACCGGCCCCTTCGCCGGCGTGGCGCAAGGGGCGAACCTCGTCAGCCTGGCTGCCTTCGCCCCGGCGGGTGAGGACTGGTGGCAATCGCAGACCAGCAAGCTGGCGCTGGCGCTCAACCGCGCAATCGCCTTGCGCCCGCAGGTGGTGAACATGTCGTTCGGCACGGTGCGCGACGATCCCGCGCTGGCCCGCGCGCTCGCACGGTTCGAGGCAATCGGCGCCTGCGTGGTCGCGGCGGCCGGCAACGCTGGCGGCGGGCGCGTGCTCTATCCCGGCCGCGATGACCGCGTCGTTGCGGTAACGGCCATCGACGGAGCGAAGCGCATCTACGCCTACGCCTCACGCGGGCCGGAGATCGACGTCGCCGCCTGGGGCGTGTCCATGAACGCTGCCGTTCCCGGCGGACGACGCGCGGTTTCGGGCACGAGCTTTGCCACGGCCATCGTCACCGGCGCCCTGCTGCGCGACACGGCCTGCACCAGCGCGCGCAATCCGGCTGCCATGCGCAGCGGCGTTTTCTCGCGCGCGCTCGACCTTGGGCCGAAGGGGCGTGACGACCAGTTCGGCGCGGGGCTGTTCCGCCTGCCGTGATTTGCACAATCCTGCGCCTGGGCGGTGGACAAGCTCCGTTCGCAGGCGCAAAACCGGCGTCCCATGCCGATTGCCCAGCCTGCCGATCCCTCCAAGCCAAGCCGCCAGCGCGTCCTGCTCGTCACCGGGCTGCTCGGTGCAGGCAAATCTACCGCGTTGAAAGTGCTGGAGGATCTGGGCTGGGAAACGATCGACAACTTCCCCATCCGCATGCTTGGCCAATTGATCGGCAAGCCGGGCGAAATGACCGAAGGGCTGCGACCGCCGCTTGCCATCGGCTTTGATTCGCGCACGCGCGGCTTTGATCCCCACGCGATCATCGACCGGGTGAAGCGGCTGACCGAGCGCACCGATCTGGAAGTGACCACCCTGTTCCTCGATTGCGCCGGGCAGGAGCTGGAACGCCGCTACAACGAAACGCGCCGCCGCCACCCGCTCGCCGCCGATATGCCCGCCGCCAGCGGCATCGCGGCCGAGCGCGAGCTGATGGAGCCGCTGCGCCGCTGGGCCGACATGGTCATCGTCACCACCGACATGTCGGCCAACGATCTGCAGCAGCAGATCCGCGAACGGTTCGCCCCCTTGTCCGAACAGGGCATCACCATCACCGTGTCGAGCTTCGGCTTTTCACGCGGCATGCCGCCCGTGGCCGACCTCGTCTTCGACATGCGCTTTCTCGACAATCCGCACTGGGTGGATGCGCTGCGCCCGCTGACCGGCAAGGACGAACCGGTCGCCGCGCACATCCGGCAGGACCCGGCCTTCGACACCGCCTTCACGCAGATCCGCGACCTGCTGCTGACCCTGCTCCCTCGCTACGAGGTGCAGGGCAAGGCCTATGTCCACATCGCTTTTGGCTGCACCGGCGGGCGGCACCGGTCGGTTTTCACCGCAGAACAGATCGCCCGCGAACTTCGGTCGGCCGGCTATTCCCCTACGGTTTTGCACCGCAATCTGGGTTCACGCGCGGCCGACATGGTGGAAGGTGTTGGGACACGTCCATGAATCCTATTGAAATCCGCTGCGAACAGGCCCATTTGCGCCCGTCATTTCGGAGCAAGACCCAGCAATGATCGGTCTGATTCTGGTTACCCACGGCGCGCTCGCGGTGGAATTTGTTTATGCGATGGAACACGTTGTCGGCAGGCAGGATGCCGTGGCGACGATTTGCATCGCCCCGCACGACGACATGGAAAAGCGCCGGCGCGACATTGCCGATGCGGTGAAGAAGGTCGATTCGGGCAACGGCGTGATCATCCTGACCGACCTGTTCGGCGGCACGCCTTCCAACCTCGCCATCTCGCTGATGCGTGCGGGAGAGGTTGAGGTGATCGCCGGGATCAACCTGCCGATGCTGATCCGCCTTGCCGGCGCCCGCAAGACCATGACGGTGACCGAAGCGGTTTCCGCCGCGCGCGAAGCGGGCCGCAACTACATCACCGTCGCATCCGAATTCCTTGGGCAGGAGGCCTGATTGGCATGAGCGAAGTCCGCGAGGTCGTTGAAATCGTCAACCAGCGCGGTCTTCATGCGCGCGCCAGCGCCAAGTTCGTGAACTTCGTCGCCAAGCTGCCCGAGGGCATCCAGGTGACCGTCCACAAGGACGGCAACGAAGCGAACGGCGCCTCCATCCTGGGGCTGATGATGCTCGGCGCGGCCAAGGGCGATACGATTGAGATCGTCGCCAGCGGCGAAGGCGCGGAAACGATCATGCCCAAGCTGATGGGCCTGGTGCTGGACGGCTTCGGCGAGGACTGAGCCCTTGGCCCGCCGCCAGATCACCGGATTTTCCAACCCGACCGTCAAGTTCCTGCGATCGCTGCGCGAGAAGAAGCATCGCAAGGCCGCCGGCAAGTTCCTCGCCGAGGGGCTGCGCCTGCTCACCGATGCACGGGAATGTGGCCACTTGCCGGAAATGCTGGTCATGGCCGAACGCCGCGATCCGCACCCGCTGCTCGATGCGCTTGAGCGCGATGTCATCGCGGCTGGCGGCGAAGCGATCGAAACCAGCGCCGACATCCTGTCGAAGATCACCGGCAAGGACAATCCGCAGGCCGTTGCCGGCGTCTTTGCCGAGTTCGACACCGGGCTTGCCGCGCTTGATCGCAGCGCGGCGAAGATCTGGCTGGTGGCCCAGGCGCTGCGCGATCCGGGCAATCTGGGCACCATGCTGCGCACCGGCGATGCCGTGGGCGCGGGCGGGCTGATCCTCATCGACGATTGCGCCGACCCGTTCTCGGTCGAGGCGGTGCGCGCATCGATGGGCGCGGTGTTCACCCAGAAGATCGGACAGGCACGGTGGGACGAATTTCTGCCCTGGCTGCGTGCCGGCGACGGCCAGCTCGTGGCCGCCAGCCTGCGCGATGCCGTGCCCTATCGCGGCGCACCCTATGCCGCGCCGTGCTTCATCATGGTCGGCAATGAATCGCGCGGCCTGCCGGAAGACTACGAGACGGCCTGCGACCTGCGCGTCACTATGCCGATGCGCGGCCGGGCGGACAGCCTGAACGCCGCCGTGGCCGGTGCGGTCCTCGCCTACGAAGTGCTCGACGCACTGGATTGAGGCCGTTCAGCGGCCGATCAGGATCGGCGGTGCAGTCTGCCCCGATGATCAAAGCCGCTCTGCTCCTCGCCCTGCCGCTCACTATGGCCTGCCTGCCTCCGCCCGCGATTGCGCCCGGCGCGCTGGACAAGACCGCCTGGCACTTCACCTCGATCGACGGCAAGGCGCCGATCGGCAAGGACGCGCGCCTTACGTTTTCCGACGGGCGCGTTGGCGCCAATGTCGGCTGCAATGGCCTAGGCAGCGATTTTCGCGTTGTGGGTCGGCGCCTTATGACCGGGCCGGTGATCGGTACGCAGATGTTCTGCGAAGGCCTGATGGATCAGGAACGTGCCGTCTCGCAGCTGCTTTCGTCGCAGCCGGTGGTCGCCCTGCGCGGCAGCGTCATGATGCTTGAAGGTAATGGCCACAAGGCGGAGCTGCGCCGCAAGGATTAGAGAGGCGGCTCAGGCGGCCGCTTCATCATTCGCCGGATCGGCCGGGGGCAAGGCGGCGGCATCGCCCTCGCCATAGCGCGGCAGCGCTTCGACGATCGACACATCCTCGATCTCGCGCTTGCCGATGGCAATGCCCTTGTCGCGCAGCTTGCGGCCGGATGACAGAACGTTGCGTTCATAGCTGCCGACGAAGTCGTTGTATTTGCGCACGGCGCGTTCCAGCCCCGCGCCCACGCCTTTCAGGTGTTCGCCGGCCGTTGCCATGCGATCATAGATTTCCGCGCCCAGCCGACCGATTTCCGCCGCTTCGCGCGCCAGCTTGTCCTGCGTCCAGACCATGGCGACGGTACGCGCAATGGCGACAAGGTTGGTGGGCGTGGCGAGCAGCACCTTGTTGCGGAAGGCAAAGTCCCACAGCTCGGGATCATGTTCCAGCGCGGCGGAAACGAAATGTTCGCCCGGCACGAACATGACGACATAGTCCGGCGCTTCCTCGAACTGGCTTTGATAGCCCTTTGCCCCCAGCGTCTGCACGTGGTTGCGCATCGACCGGGCATGAAGATCAAGGTGGCGCTTGCGTTCGGCATCGTCATTCGCCTCGAACGCGGCCTGATAGGCGTTGAGCGAGACCTTGGCGTCGATCACCAGCTTCTTCTGCCCCGGCACATGGACCACGGCATCGGGCCGCAGGCGGCCTTCATCGGTATCCATCGAATGTTCCAGCGCAAAGTCCGTATGTTCGGACAGGCCGCACTGTTCCAGCACGTTCTGCAACGCCCGTTCGCCCCAGCGGCCCCGTGCCTTGGGTGCATTGGTCAGCGAATTGCCCAGCCGCGCCGCCTCTGCCCGGACGGCTTCCTGCCCTTCGCGCAGCGACTGGATCAGGCCGGTCAATTGCCCGAAGGCATCGACCCGCTGCTTTTCCAGCGCGCCGACCTGCTCTTCATAGGACTTGAGCCGCTGGTCGACCGGGGCGAGCAAGGCCTTCAGGCGTTCCGCGCTTTGCTTTTCGCTTTCGGTAAAGCGCTGTTCGGCGCGTTCGATAAGCTGC
>JBJTLW010000152.1:0-5658 GCA_046063225.1 Novosphingobium sp.
GGGATTTCGGTCAGGCGTTGCATGAACTCGGCGCGGGTACATGGCTGGCCCCTTTCCCTGGCGAGGTATTCAAGCGTCACCGCGACAATGCCGCCACCGTTAATCACATAGTCCGGTGCATAGAGGATACCGCGCCCGTGCAGCATCTCCCCATGCTCGGATCGCGCCAGCTGATTGTTCGCCCCGCCAGCGACGATCGGCGCGCGAATCCGCGCGATCCCGCTATCGTCAAGGATTGCTCCCAAGGCGTTCGGACTAAAGACGTCGCATTCCACATCCATGATCGCGGCAGCATCAACGGCTTGTGCGCCCAATTCCTTCGCCAGCCCTCGCGCACGGTCAGCATAGACATCGGCGAGCGTCAGCCGCGCACCGTCCGCTGCGAGCAGCCGCGCGAGACCGCCGCCCACGCTGCCCGTGCCCTGCACAGCCACATGTACGCCTGAAAGGTCATCACGCCCCAATTTGTGCTTCACCGCTGCCTTCAGGCCGAGGAAAATTCCGTACGAAGTAAACGGTCCCGGATCACCGCCAGCGAGGTCCGGATCCTTGGCCGGCAGACCGCAAACATGGCGCGTTCGCTGGTGGATCGCCACCATGTCCGCTTCGCTCATGCCGACGTCTTCTGCGGTGACATAGCGGCCACCGAGCGCTTCAATGGCATCACCAAACGCAGCGATCATCTCCGGCGTCTTGGTGCGCGCGCTGTCAGCCAGTATCACCGCCTTGCCGCCGCCCATCGGCAATCCGGCCATGGCATTCTTGTAACTCATGCCGCGCGACAGTCGCAGCGCATCACGCAGGGCTCCCGCACCATCGGAATAGTGCCAGAACCGCGTTCCGCCAGCGCCGGGCCCCAAGTGCGTGGAATGCAGCGCGATGATGGCCTTCAGTCCCGATCCGCGGTCATGGACCACCTGGACCATCTCATGATCATCGAAATCAGGCTCTTCCCAGAATGCACTCACACACGTTCTCCCTGTGCAAGGGGACGCTGCGGGCCTGGGGAAAATGGGGCGATCGATGGGGTTCGAACCCACGACCTCCGGTACCACAAACCGGCGCTCTAACCAACTGAGCTACGATCGCCATAGCCGCCAACGCATACCACGGGATTGCGCTGTCAGGCAGCGCCAGCCCACTTCGCAAGTGACAGCCAGCGCAGGCGCGGCCTCTTGCACAGGCTAAACCGATTGAAAAGTGAAATCTTCAACGCATCGGCCAATCGCGCACCATAATCGGGCGGACGAGCGTCCTTTCAAGGCAGGCAACACCTTTTCGCAAGTGCAGCATAAAAGTGTTTGGCAAGTCGATGACAATCATGCATCACTTGCGAAACCGGGAGTTGCCATGCCGCCACCAAAATCCGCAACCTTTGACGAAATGATTGAAGACGGCGGCGCTATTCGCCCCGCCTATGCGGATTTCTGCAAGTGGCATGACGAACAGGACCAATCGTGGCTGCGCCAGCAGAACACGGAGGCCGAACGGTTTTTCCGGCGCACGGGCATCACCTTCAATGTCTATGGCGACGAGGCCGGCGAAGAGCGGCTGATCCCGTTCGACATGATCCCGCGCATCATCACCGCTGCGGAATGGCGGCAGCTTTCGAAGGGAATCGAACAGCGCGTGCGCGCGCTCAATGCCTTTCTTCACGATCTTTATCATCGCCGGGAAATCGTCCGTGCCGGCAAGCTGCCATCGCGCCTGATCGAGACCAACAGCGCCTTCCAGCCGGAAATGGCGGGCTTCACTCCGCCCGGCGGCATCTACACCCATATCGTCGGCATCGATCTGATCCGCACCGGCCCCGGCGAATTCATGGTGCTGGAGGACAACGCCCGCACGCCCAGCGGCGTGTCCTATATGCTGGAAAATCGCGAAACGATGATGGCGATGTTTCCAGAACTGTTCACCCGGGTCCATGTGCGACCCGTGTCGGACTATCCGCGCCGCCTTGCGCGCAGTCTCGCCGCCTGTGCGCCGCCGGCAACCAGGGACCGGCCCGTCGTCGCCGTGCTCACCCCCGGCATCTACAATTCGGCTTATTTCGAACACGCGTTCCTGGCCGACCAGATGGGCGCCGAACTGGTTGAAGGCAGCGACCTGCGCGTGGTTGACGGGCGCATCGCCATGCGCACCACCTGCGGCTATCAGGCAATCGATGTTCTCTATCGCCGGGTCGACGACGAATATCTTGATCCGCTTACCTTCAATCCCAATTCGATGCTTGGTGTGCCGGGCATCATGGACGTCTACCGGGCTGGCGGCATCACAATCGCCAATGCGCCCGGCACCGGCATTTCCGACGACAAGGCGATCTATTCGTTCATGCCGGAAATCGTCGAGTTCTACACCGGCGAGAAGCCGATCCTGCAAAACGTGCCCACCTGGCGCTGCGCGGAAAAGGATTCACTGGCCTATGTGCTCGACAATCTGGCCGAACTTGTCGTCAAGGAAGTCCACGGTTCGGGCGGCTATGGCATGCTGATTGGCCCAACATCGTCCAAGGCGGAAATTGCCGCCTTTGCGAAGAAGCTGAAGGCAAAGCCCGACAACTTCATCGCACAGCCCACGCTTGCCCTTTCGACCGTTCCGATATTCACCAAGGCCGGGCTGGCCCCGCGCCATGTTGATCTGCGACCCTTTGTCCTCATGTCGCCCGAAGGCATTGACATCACCCCGGGCGGGCTAACCCGCGTAGCGCTCAAAAAGGGATCGCTGGTGGTCAATTCGTCGCAAGGTGGCGGGACCAAGGACACCTGGGTGCTGGAGGACTAGCGCATGCTTGGACGGACAGCCGACGGTGTATTCTGGATGTTCCGCTATCTTGAGCGGGCCGAGAATATCGCGCGCCTTCTGGACACCGGCTTCCGGCTGGCGCTTACCCGCGGCCATGGCGCGGCAAGCACCGAGTGGGAATCCGTGCTCGTAACCATCGGGCAGGCAGCGTCGTACGGCGCGGCGCACAAGACGATAAACGGGCCGCAGGTTACCGATTGGATTCTGCGCGGAAAGGACAATCCCGATTCCGTTCTCGCCATGATCGAACGCGCGCGGTCAAACGCGCGGGCCGTACGCACCGCGCTGACGCGCGAAGTGTGGGAAGCGACGAACGAAGCGTGGATGGTCCTTTGCACGATGATGTCGCGGCCCATCAAGGCGAGCACGCTGGGCGATGTCCTTGCCGCCATCCGCCGTCAGTCGACTCTGGTGCGTGGCGCGATGGACGGAACCATGCTGCGCAACGACATCTTCAATTTCGCGCGCATCGGCACCTTCATTGAACGCGCGGATAACACCGCGCGCATCCTGGACGTGAAATACTACGTGCTCCTCCCGTCGATCTCGCTTGTCGGCACCACCTTTGACAATGCCCAGTGGGAAACCGTTCTGCGGTCTGTTTCTGGCGAACGTGCCTATCGCTGGCTTAATGCGGGTGTTCTCGATCCGCGCGGCATTGCCGATTTCCTCATTCTCGACAGCCGTTTTCCGCGCAGCCTCGCATCCTGCTATACCAAGCTGGAAAGCAACATCGCGGGACTTGCCAAGCAGTACGGAATGCCCGTCCCGTGCCACGATCTCGTCGCCCGGCAGGTCAAACGCCTGCACGACACCAATATCGAGGCCATCATGGAATTCGGCCTGCACGAATTCATCGTCAATTTCCTGCGCAGCAACCGCGAAGTCGCCAGCGCAATTGCCGCCGATTACAGGTTCGCCGCCTGATGCGCCTCTCTATCAGCCATACGACCCGGTACCATTACGAGCAGCCGCCGCTTCATGGCTTGCAGCGCCTGCGTTTGCGACCAAAGCCGACCCATGGCCAGCAGGTTCACGAATGGGCCATGACGCTGGCAGGCGCCAAGCTGGAAACCGAATACGACGATCACCATGCGAACCATATCGCGCTCATTTCCGTTGAATCGGGCGCGCACCTGCTGGAAATCACCTGCAAGGGCGTGGTCGAAACGGCTGACCGTTCGGGAATTGTCGGGCCGCACACCGGATCGATGCCGCTCTGGGCCTACCTGCGCCAGACGCCTCTGACCAAGCCGGGGCCGAAGATGCGCAGCCTGTTTGGCCCGCGACACGGTGCGCAGGATCGGCTTGGCCTGCTGCACGAATTGTCGGCCGCCGTGCTGGAAACTATGGCCTATTCCATCGGCACCACGGATGTCACGACGACGGCGGAACAGGCGCTAAGCGGTGGAAGCGGCGTATGCCAGGATCACGCTCATGTCTTCATTGGCTGTGCCCGGGCGCTGGGCATTCCCGCGCGCTATGTCAGCGGCTACCTGATGCTGAAGGACCGCGTCGATCAGGAGGCTGGCCATGGCTGGGCCGAAGCCCACGTCGATGGTCTGGGCTGGGTCGGCTTCGACGTGTCGAACGGCATAGCGCCGGATGCCAGCTATGTCCGCGTCGCCAGCGGATTCGATTACCGCGATGCTGCGCCGATCACCGGCATTTCCTGGGGTGCCGGCAATGCCGACATGGCTATCACCCTGGCGGTTGAACAACAGACCATCGAACAGTAACGGTCACCCAAAGGGGAAGAACTTGTGACCTATTGCGTTGGAATGCTGATTGATCGCGGTATCATCCTCATGAGCGATACGCGGACCAACGCCGGGGTCGATAACGTCTCCACCTTTCGCAAGATGTTCCACTGGGAAGTGGAAGACGAACGCATCATAACGGTGATGACTGCCGGCAATCTGGCAACGACGCAATCGGTGGTGAGCCAGTTGGAAGAGCGCAACAAGGCTCCGGCGGAGCGCCACAATTCGCTGCTTGAAGCGCCGACCATGTTCCAGGTCGCCACGCAGGTCGGCAAGCTGCTCAACGATACGATCGCCGCGCAGAAGGCGGAAAGCGGGCAGGACAGTTCCGACATGTTCCACGCTTCGATCATCGTCGCGGGGCAGATCAAGGGCATGGAGCCGCGGCTCTTCCTGATCTATCCCGAAGGCAACTTCATTGAGGCCTGCTTCGACACCCCGTTCTTCCAGATCGGTGAAACCAAATACGGCCGGCCCATCATCGTCCGTGGCTATTCGCGCGACATGTCGTTTGCCGAGGCGGCGAAGCTGCTGCTGGTGAGCTTCGATTCGACGATCAAGGCCAACCTTTCGGTCGGCCTGCCGCTCGATATGCTGATGATCGAGCGAGACACCTTCAGGCCGTTTCACGAACGGCGGATTTCGGCGGACGATCCGTATTATCGCGCCGTTTCGGCTGGCTGGGGCGAAGCGCTGAAGAACGCGCTGCACGATCTGCCCGATTACGAGATTTAGTACCGGCTTAAGGACACCGGGCAAAAGAAAAGGGCGGCCGATTGGCCGCCCTTCGCATATCCGCCGAAGCGAAATGCCTTACTTCTTGAGCGTGAGCCCACCGAAGCGCTTGTTGAACTGAGCAACACGGCCACCGGTGTCGAGCTGACGGGTGCCGCCGGTCCAGGCAGGGTGCGAGGTGGGATCGATTTCGAGCACCAGCGTGTCGCCTTCCTTGCCCCAGGTGGAGCGGGTTTCGAACACGGTGCCATCGGTCATCTGCACCTTGATCATGTGGTAATCGGGATGGACGTCGGCCTTCATAGTCTCACACTTTCGTTGTGGCCGGTTCCGACCGGCCTGAAATGGAAGGCGCGCG
>JBJTLW010000153.1:0-18512 GCA_046063225.1 Novosphingobium sp.
TGCCACCGCCGCCAGAGACCGTGAAGCCGGTCATGCGGCCAAGCGTGCCGCTGCTCGACGGTCCCTGCGAAGACCGCGAACAGTGGGACCGGATGTTCGAGCAGACCAATGTCCGCACTGTCACCTGCCCCGCGCTCTATCCCGTGCTGCCCAGGCCCGGAAAGGCGAACGGCAAGGCGGTGATCGTTGTGCCGGGCGGTGGCTACCAGTTCGTCTCAATCGAGCAGGAAGGCTTCAAGGTTGCCGATGCGCTGGCCGCGCGCGGCTATACCGCCTTCGTGCTGAAATACCGCACGGTCGCCACCCCGCGCGACAGCGGCGAATTCATGGGCGCGATGGCCAAGCTGTTCGGCAACCTTGGCAAGGGGGAGCTGAAGGACAATACCGCTGCGGTGGACGATATGGCCGCCGCGATTGTGCTCGTTCACGCCGATGCCGGCAAGCGCGGCCTTGATCCGGCAAAGATTGGCGTTGTTGGTTTTTCAGCCGGAGCGCGCACCGCCATCCGCCTGCTCGAATGGAAGAGCGAGGCCAAATTGGCCGAGAATGTCGCGCTGATCTATCCGCCGATGACGCAGGCAGTCAAAGGCGGGCCGCGCCCGCCGATGTTCCTGGGGATCGCGGTGGACGATCCGCTTTTCGTGCAGGGCGGGTTGGGGCTCCTTCAGAGCTGGATGGCCGAAGCCAGACAGGTGGAGGCGCACCTCTATTCCGCCGGATCACATGGCTTTGGCATGGCCGCAAAGGGCACCACCAGCGACCTGTGGATCGATCAGTACATCGCCTGGCTCGACCGGCACTGATGGCATCCGGGGGCGATCAGCCCCCGGCGAAAATGCGCCGGCACATGGCCTGGTGCGCTTCGACTTGCGCAAAGCCATCGTCCGCCAGATAGGCGTGGCCTTCCCATTCGCTGACCAGTGTTCCGGTGAAGCCGCCGTCGCGGAACAGGGGCAGGATCGTCTCGTAGTCGATCGCCTCTTCTCGGCCGTCCGCCATCCCATAGAACTTGCCGTGGATGTGGATGGTCCGGTCCACCAGCGCGGCCCAGCTCTTTGGATCGTTGTTCGACAGGATGAAGAAGGCCAGGCAAGCTGCCTGGATATGCGCGGGCGCGTGTCCTTCGGCCAGCGCCCATTCGCGCAGGCGCCCGGCCTTTTCGTGGCTCATGCCCGGCTCCACCCACACTTCCTTGAGCCGGTCGAGCAGGCTTTCCTTCGCGCCCACCGCGCGCGCGGCGTTGAGCATCGATTCAGGGATGCGGCTGGCCGTGCCGCCGAAGTCGGGAATCCAGCCGAGGTAGGGCGTGTCCAGCTTCTCGTACATCTCGCCATAGGCCTGTACCGCCGGATGGCCGGCCCACATCGGTGCGTGGACTTCGACGCCCATGCGAATGTCGAGTTCCTCGGCATACGGGGCAATTTGCGGCAGCAACTCAACCGGAAGCGCGAACTGGTAGCGCACCAGGCTGAAGCCCATCTTCTTGGCGCTGCGCAGCTGGCGCTTGTGGTATTCTACCAGCCAGGCATCGTCCACCGGCTGCTGGCCGGGCTTGAGAAAGCGGTCCGAATTGATCGCGCAGGATACCGGGTTCAATCCCACTTCCGCCACCATGTCCCGGAAACGCGCGGCATAGTCATCCGACACGTCGGGGAATTCCTTGAAGTTCTGGAAGCCGATGATTTCGATGTTCGGCCCCATCCCGCGCCGTGCAACTTCGCGGCACAGGCCTTCGAGATCGAACTGGCGCGTAAGCCAGGGATTGGTGAACGAATAGAGCGTGACGCCAACGTGCGGGCCATTTGCGGTAGTCATGGGTCTGGGTCCTTCAGGCGGCGACGAGCGTTGCGGTTTGCGGGTTTGCGCGCTTCATGCCGGGAATGTACGGCGGGCTGATAAAGAGGTTCAGCGCCACTTCGTGCGTGGTTCCGGCATCGGCCTTGTGCGATGGCAGAAGCAGGAACGCGGAATCGCGGACGAACCAGAATTCGTCGATTTGTTCGCCATTGCCGGAAAGCGGCCACGACTTGCCATCGTATTCGACGATCGCATCGGCGAGATCGACCGGTTTACCGTCGATGTCGAGCGAACCGACTTCCACAACCGAAAAGGGCAGAGAGCGATACCAGGGCAGGCGCATGGCAAGGCGCAGGCCATTTGGCGTGGCGCGCAGCCCTTCTTCCCCGATAACCCGTTCGACTGGCAGCATGGCATTCTCTCCGCAACTAATTAGAGGCCGCATTCTAATTGGTGCTTGACATCGGGTCAAGCCTCGTGCTGAAAAAATCCGAACGTCAATTCTAGAATTTTGCCAAGGGGCGGGGACGAACGTGGCAGCAACTTTCGATTACATCATCGTGGGCGCCGGATCGGCCGGCTGCGTGCTCGCCAACCGGCTCAGCGCCGATCCGCGCAATTCCGTCCTGCTGATCGAAGACGGGGGCGATAACCAGCACCCCTTCATCAAGATGGCCGGCGGCTTCGTAAAGATCATGGGCAACCCAGACTATTTCCGCGCCTATCCGTCGGTACAGCAACCGGGAATGCGCAAGGAAATGCACGCCTATGGCCGCGGGCTCGGCGGGTCATCGGCAATCAACGGCACCTGGTATCTTACCGGCATGCCGGCCGATTACGATGGCTGGGACCTGCCCGGCTGGGGCTGGGACGAAATTTCGCGCTGCTTTGCCCGCTTCGAGGACTATCGCGATCCCGGCGCCCATGCGGGGCGCGGGCGCGGCGGTGAATTGCAGATCACGCCTTCGACCTACAAAAGCCCCGTGCTCGATGCGCTGGTGGGATCTTTCGCCAACGCCGGCATGCCATGGGTGGACGACATCACGACGCCTGGCGTGCAGGGCGTGGGCCGCACGCAATACACTGTCGATCGCATGGGCCAGCGCGAATCCAGCTACGAGGCCTTCGTCAAGCCGGTGCGCGGGCGCAAGAACCTGACCATCCTGACGCGGACCGCCGTAAAGAAGGTACTGATCCGTGATAGGCGGTCGACCGGCGTCCTGTGCGAGACGGACGGTAACGAAACCGCCTACGGCGCCGGCGAAGTGATCCTTGCGACGGGTGTCTACGGTTCGCCGCAGATGCTGCAACTGTCGGGCATCGGCCCGGGTGCGGCGCTTCAGAAGCTGGGCATAGACGTGCTGGTTGATAGCCCTGCCGTGGGCGAAAATCTGGCCGATCACCAGAAGTTTGGCCTTTCGTTCGATCTGCACAACCATCCCGGCACCAACCGTGAATTTGTCGGCTGGCGGCTCTATCGCAACGCCTTGCGCTATTACCTGACGCGTACCGGTCCGCTGGCGCGGGTCGGGCTGCCGATCACGGGACTGCTCGCCAGCGAGGGCACGCCAGCGGACTGGCCGGATTTCCAGGTGGCTGCCGCCCCCTTTGCCATGCGCACGGTCAATGAAATGGCCGAGCGTCCGGGAAGCCCGATCACAGAGAAGCCGGGGCTCACGTTCTCAGGCTATCACCTGCGGCCGCGCAGCCGCGGGCAGGTTTCGTTGACCTCGCCCAACTTCCGCGACGCGCCACTGATCGATACGCGGATGTGGTCCGATCCCTATGACCGGGCCAAGGCGATGGAACTTTTCCGCCTGTTCCGGCGCATTGCGGCCAGTCCAGCGCTGGCGCCCTATATCGGTGCCGAACGCATGCCCGGCGCGGCGCTGCAGGACGATGCCGCAGTCTTCCCCGAACTGGCCAAGATGGTCGAAGCCGGGCTGCACGGCACCGGAAGCTGTTCGATGGGAACCGATCCGAACCATTCGGTGGTCGATGCGCGCTGCCGGGTGCACGGTGTCGAAGGGCTGCGCGTGGTCGATTGTTCGATCATTCCCGCGCCGGTTTCGGGCAACACCAATGGCCCGGTCATGGCCGTAGCGCAGCGTGCATCGGAGCTAGTACTTCAGGATCGTCCCTAGGACGCCCGAACCGTCAGGTCTGGCGGCACGCTCGGGCGGCCGCCAGTGCTCCTGAGTCAGACCTTGACCGGCTCCAGCTTGGGGCTGAGCAGGTGGACCAGCAAGACCGCTGCCCAATAGGCGCTTGCCGCGATCGCGAACAACACGGCGTAGCTGTGCGTCGCATCGAGGATGTAGCCGGTGAACTTGGCCATGAACATGCCGCCCACCGCGCCAACCGTGCCGCCGATGCCGATTACCGTGCCCACCGCCGCCTTGGGGAACAGGTCGGAAGGCAGGGTGTAGAGGTTGGCAGAAAAGGCCTGATGCCCGGCTGTGGCAAGACCGATCAGCAACACCGCGCCCCATACGCTCGACACGTCCTGCGCGAACCAGATCGGCAGGATCAGGACGGCGCAAACGACCATGGTGAACTTGCGAGCATAGTTGACCGACTTGCCCCGCGCGATGAGCTTGGACGATAGCCAGCCGCCGGCGATCGAGCCGACATCGGAGATGAGGTAGATCGCCGCCAGCGGAAGGGCGAAGGTCTTAAGGTCAAGCCCATAGCGTTCGCCCAGATAGCCGGGCAGCCAGAACAGGAAGAACCACCAGATCGGGTCGATGCAGAACTTGCCGAGAGCATAGGCCCAGGTTTCGCGGCGGAAGAACACCTTGCCCCAGGGAACCGATTCCGTGCTGGTATCGCCATCCTGGTGGATCCAGGCGAGTTCTTCAGGCGAAACCTGCGGCTTTTCGTCGGGCGTGCGATAGATTGACCACCAGGCGATCAGCCACAGCACGCCGAAAATGCCGGTGAGGTAAAAGGCCATGCGCCAGTCGAAACCCCAATGGTCGATGATCAGCCACAGCAGCAGCGGGGTGAGGATCGCGCCGACGTTGGAGCCGGCGTTGAACAGGCCGGTGGCATAGGCGCGTTCGCGCTGCGGGAACCATTCGGCCACCGCCTTGACACCGGCAGGAAAGTTGCCGGCTTCGCCGACGCCCAGTCCGGCGCGGGCCAGGGCAAATTGCGTGACCGAACTGGCTAGGCCGTGCGCCATGTGCCCGATGGTCCAGATGATGACCGCCACTGCATAGCCCAACCGGGTGCCCAGCATGTCGACGATCTTGCCGAACAGCAGGTAGGCGGCCGCATAGGCCAGCTGGAAATAGAAGACGATGTCGGCATAGTCCTTTTCGTTCCAGCCCATTTCCTTGGTCAGGATGGGCTTGAGAACGCCGATCATCTGGCGGTCGATGTAATTAATGGTGCAGGCCGCGAAGAGCAGCGCCACGATCACCCAGCGATAACGGCTCATCCTGGTAGCCTGCATTGTCACTCTCCCGTTCGTGCCGCCTCGAATAGGAAGAGGCGGCAAATTGGTCAAACCACTTTTGCGGTGCCTATCGTGCAGTTGACCGAACCGTGCGAACCAAAGCGCGCTTCCACGGCCTGACCGGGCGTTACAACGTGGACGCCGGTGATCGCACCGCTCGACACCCACGTGCCGCCGGAAATGTCGATGCCGCGCGCGGCGAGGTTGGCGAGAAGGAACCGGACCGCGCCATAGGGGCCGTCGAGCATGGTCGCGGCGGTCGCCTCGCCGATCACCGCACCGTCAATCGTGGTGCGCACGGGAATGGCGCAAAGATCGATATCCTGCCAGCCGTGCAGCGGAGCGCCCATGACGAGCCCGTGGTTGTTGCCGAAATCGCTCGCGGTAACGGTCGGTCCGTCGGCATTGATGCCGGGATAGGGCGAACTGGCGATTTCGATGCCAAGCCGCACCTCGTCGATCACGGCGCGCGTTTCCGCGTCCGTCTGGGGGCGAGCGTCGGCATTGCCGGGGGCAATATGCAGCAGCAGCTCGGCTTCGGCGGCGGCAAAGCCATCGGCGAAGACTGGCATGGTCGGTGCTTCATCGTCCGCAGCCTCGACAACGGTTTCGGCGAATATCGGACCTGCAAGGCGGTTGGTACCAAGCTGGCTGTCGAGCGGCGCGTTGATCCGGCCAACCTTCCAGCCCAGAACAGCGCGGCCATCAATCGCGATGGCGGCATCCTGAATCTGGTAGGCCGTGCCAAGATCAGCCGGGGCCTCTCCGGGATATTCAGGCAAACCGCTTGCCGTGCGCCGTGCTTCGACAAATGCCGAGGCAATCGACCGGATGTTGCCCATATCCCCCATATCCCGTCTGCTCTGCTTGACCGTGATGCTGCCCTTGCAGCCTTCGCGCCGTGGCTATAGGAAACCGGTGTCATTAGCAAGACCCCGCGAAAAATCTCACAACGTGACGCCGCGCTTCCAGATGGCGATGGCGCGCTGGCCGCTGCGTTCGGCAGCGGTTTTCTTGCCGCTGGCATGATCGATCAGGCAGTCGAGAAAAGCGCTGTCTGCCGCCTGCGCGCCCGCATCCAGCGCCTGTGAGGCATCGAAATCGATCCAGTGCGGTTTGCCCTCGGCCAGTTGACGATTCGACGCGACCTTGATGGTCGGCACCGGAAAGCCCAGCGGCGTGCCGCGCCCGGTGGTGAACAGCACCATCGTCGCGCCCGAGGCGGCGAGCGCGGTTGACGAAACCGCGTCGTTGCCGGGTGCCTCAAGCAAAGTCAGACCTCCGCCGGGCGCCTGTTGGCCATAATCCGCCACATGCGAAAGCGGGGCGGCGCCCGCCTTCTGCACCGCGCCCAGCGACTTTTCCTCCAGCGTGGTGATCCCCCCGGCAAGGTTCCCGGGTGATGGGTTTTCCGAAATGGGGAGTCCCTGATCGAGGTAATAGCGCTTGAATCGGTTCACCAGACTGGCCCCGGCTTCGAAGACAGCCGGCGATGTTGCGCGGTTCAGCAGAGCGTGTTCGGCGCCGAAGATTTCGGGAATTTCGGTGAGGATGGCGGTGCCGCCCGCCGCGCAGAGTCGGTTGGTCAGTCGGCCAAGAAGGGGATTGGCGGTCAATCCGGAAAGGCCGTCCGAGCCCCCGCATTTGAGGCCGATGCGCAGGGCGGCCAGCGGCAGCGTCTCGCGCTGCGCCAGTGCCGCCTGGTCGGCAAGGTCATCGATCAGCCGAGCAGCTTCGGCCAGCTCGTCGCCAACGCTTTGCGTCGTCAGGCAGCCTACCCGAGAGCGTGCCGCATCGGGCACGGCTGCCAGCAAGGCATCGAGCTGGTTCGATTCACAGCCCAGCCCCAGCAGCAAAACGCCGGCGGCGTTGGGATTGGCGGCCAGCCCGGCCAGCACGGCGCGGGTTCCATCCAGATCGTCGCCCAGCTGCGAACAGCCATGCGGATGGGCAAAGGCATGGACACCGTCGATCCGCCCTGCATGGCGCACCGCCGCCTCGCGCGCGATGTGTTCCGCCGTCATGCCGACGCAGCCGACCGTCGGCAGGATCCAGATTTCGTTGCGCGTGGCCGCCAGCCCGTCGCTGCGCAGGTATCCCTGCCATTGCGGCTCTTGGTCGTTGGTTTCGCCGTCCGGCCTGGTGTAGGGCCCGGGAGCGTAAGCCAGTTCGCCGGCCAGCGCTGTCGTCAGGTTGTGGCTATGAACATGTTCGCCCGGTGCAATGGCGCGCGTGGCGCGGCCGATCGGAAGGCCATACTTGATGACGGGATCGCCTTCCGCCACGGCAACCAAGGCGAACTTGTGACCGCGTGGAACCGGATCGCACAGCGGCGCGCCAATTTCTTCGCCGGGGCTTAGCGGGCGCAGGGCCACCGCAACCGTATCCTGCGGATGGACGCGAATGGCGCTGGCGGGCGGGAACGGCTTGATCGGCATGAGGCTGTGCCTTAGGGAAATGGCGTCGGGGAAACCGGTGTCAGCATTTGCCTCTTCGCGTCGCGCAAGGCAAGGTGGCATGCGCGGGGCCTCGGCTGGTCCGGCGGACAGGGGATAGATCAAGGCTCATGGCGCGCAGCACCGGACAACCGACGATCAATGATGTCGCGCGCATAGCTGGCGTGTCGAAGAAGACCGTCAGCCGCGTGATCAACCGGTCGCCGTTGCTCAACCAGGCCACGCGCGAAAAGGTTGAAGCCGTTATTGCGGAGCTTGGCTATGTGCCCAACCCGCAGGCGCGTGCGCTGGCCTTGCGGCGCAATTTCCTGCTCGGCATGATCTACGACAACCCCAACGCGCAGATGGTCCTGAACTTTCAGGAAGGCGTGCTCGACGCGATTGAAAGCACGGAATTCGCGCTGGTCGTGCGGCCGGTGGATCGCCACAGTCCGACGCTGTTCGATGAAATCCGCCAGTTCATCGAACAACAGCGGCTTTATGGCGTGATGATCCTGCCGCCACTGTCGGAGAACGATGCGCTGGCTGCGCTATTCCGCGAACTGGGCTGCAATTACGTGCGCATGGGTTCGGCTGAACTCGATGACGCAGCGCACCTTGTTCAGTCGAACGATAGGCAGGCTGTTCGCGACGCGGTGACCAATCTGGTCGATCAGGGCCATCAGCGGATCGGGCTGGTTCAGGGGCCGGTCGGCTTCCGGTCAGCGGTCGAGCGCGAAGAAGGCTGGCTTGAAGCAATGAGCGCCGCTGGCCTGCCGCATGGCGATGATCTGATGGCTCGGGGCAACTATACCTTCGAAAGCGGACGCGATGCCGGGGCGGCGCTGATAGACGGTGCGGAGCGGCCGACAGCAATTTTCGCCAGCAACGATGTCATGGCTGCCGGGGTTTTGCACGCCGCGCGCGAACGCGGGCTGGACGTGCCAAAGGACCTGTCGATCGTCGGTTTCGATGACACGGCGATTGCCACAGCTATCTGGCCGCCGCTCACCACGGTGCGCTGGCCGATCCGCACCATGGCGCGGTCCGCGGCGCTCAAGCTGATCGATCCCGAAGCGGCCAGCGAACAGCAATCGCTCTTCCCGACGGACTACATCGCCCGCGCCTCGGTGGCGCCCCGGTAGAACGGCCCTTGCCTTTGCTTATGACACCGGTTACCTAATACGCCAATTCGAACGCCATCTGACAGAAAGACAAGCCATGAAGATCGCCCTGATCATCGAGAACAGCCAGGCCGCCAAGAATGCCATCATCCACGATGCGCTGACCTCTGTCGCGGAGCCGCTGGGCCATCAAGTCTTCAACTATGGCATGTATTCGGCCGAAGATGCCGCCTCGCTGACCTATGTGATGAATGGCCTGCTCACTGGCATTCTGCTCAATTCGGGCGCGGCCGATTTTGTTGTCACCGGTTGCGGCACGGGCATGGGTTCGATGCTGGCGGCCAACGCCATGCCGGGCGTGCTGTGCGGCCTCGTGATCGATCCGACCGACGCCTTCCTGTTCAGCCAGATCAACGACGGCAACGCCATTTCGATGCCCTACGCCAAGGGTTTCGGCTGGGCGGCGGAACTCAATCTGCAGGACTGCTACCGCAAGATTTTCGAAAACGAGGGCGGTGCTGGCTACCCGAAGGAACGCGCGGAAATCATGCGCAAGAACCGCGGCATCCTGAAAGACCTGAAGTCCGCTTCGTGCCGCGATATGCTGACGGTGCTGAAGACCGTCGACCAGGACCTGCTGAAGGCGACGATCGCCGGCGAAAAGTTTGCTGACCTGTTCTATCCGAACGTGCAGGATCAGGCGATTGCCGACTATCTCAAGGCGCTCTGATCGTGGCGATCTCGTTCAGTCTTGAAGGCAAGGCCGCGCTGGTCACCGGGGCCAATACCGGCATCGGCCAGGCCATTGCCGTGGCGCTTGCCGAGGCCGGTGCCGATGTGGCCGTTGCCGGCCGCAGCGAGCCGACCGAAACGCTGCGCGCCATTGAGGCAGCGGGGCGCAAGGCCGTGAATATCAAGGCGGACCTGTCCTCGATCGAACCCGTCAATCGCGTGGTGGACGAGGCGCTGGCCGGGCTCGGGCGGCTGGACGTGCTGGTCAACAACGCCGGGATCATCCGGCGCGATGACCTTCTCCAGTTTTCCGAGGAAGACTGGGACGCGGTCATCGATACGAACCTGAAGACGCTGTTCTTCCTCAGCCAGGCGGCGGCTCGCCACATGGCAGAACGCGGCTCCGGCAAGATCGTCAACATCGCCAGCCTGCTCACCTTTCAGGGTGGCATTCGCGTGCCGAGCTATGCCGCGGCAAAGTCGGGCGTGGGCGGTGTGACCAAGGCCATGGCCAACGAGCTGGCGCCCAAGGGTGTGCAGGTGAACGCCATCGCTCCGGGCTATATCAGCACCAACAACACCACGGCTCTGCGCGACGATGAAACGCGCAATCGCCAGATCCTCGAACGCATTCCCGCCGGGCGCTGGGGCCGGCCAGAAGATATCGCCGGGGCTGCCGTGTTCCTTGCTTCGCCGGCATCGGACTATGTCACCGGTCATGTCATGGCCGTCGACGGCGGCTGGCTGGCGCGCTAACCTGGCGGCATGATCAGCACCGTCACCTGCTTCGGCGAACTCCTTATCCGGCTGACGCCGCCGGGCGCGCAACTGATGGTGCAGGCGCACAGCCTTGACCTGATCGCCGGCGGGGCGGAAGCCAATGTGGCGGCGGCGCTGGCCTCTCTCGGGCATGATGTGCGCTTTGCCGGACTGGTGAGCGACAATGCGCTGGGCAACCGCGCGGTTGCCGCCCTGCGCAGCGCCGGAGTCGACACGCGTTTTCTGGCGCGCGGAACCGGGCGCATGGGGCTTTATTTCATGGAGGCCGGATCGGGTCCGCGCCCATCGGCAATCACCTATGACCGCGCGGGCAGCGCCTTTGCCGAGTCCAATGCGGAGAGTATGGACCTTGCCGGCGCGCTGGCCGGGGCCAGACTGCTGCACACGGGCGGTATCACTCCGGCACTCGGGCCAAAGGGCGTGGCGCTGGCCCGCACGGCCAATGCCTCTGCCGTGGCGGCGAACGTGCCGATCTGCTTCGATGGCAATTACCGCGGCCAGCTATGGTCGGCTTGGGATTCGAACCCCGGTGAGGTGCTGCGCGATCTGGTGAGCGACGCGACCATTCTGATTGGCAACCACCGCGACATTTCACTGCTGCTCGGCAAGCAATTTTCCGGCGATGGCGAGGACCGTCGGCGGGAGGCTTCCGAAGCCGCCTTTGCTGCGTTCCCGAAACTCGAACTTATCGCCTCCACCGCTCGGCATCTCGTGACAAGCGATCACCACCGCATTTCGGCCCGGGTCGACGCACGGGACGGCGCGCACCAGACGGACGAGATTGACGTCACCGGTATTGTCGATCGGATCGGTACCGGCGATGCCTTTGCTGCGGGCGTGCTGCACCAGTGGCTGCATGGCGGAGACGTTAAGGCCATGGCCGAGGCGGGGCTGGCGCTGACCGCGCTCAAGCATTCCATCCCCGGTGACATGTGCCTGGTCGGTGCGGCGGAGCTTGATGGCTTTTCGGCAGGCGTGGGTGATGTCAGGCGCTGACGCCTTTAGCCGCCGGGCCGTGCTGGCGGGCGGGGGGTTGGCTCTGGGAGCAATGGCGGTTCCAGCGCAAGCCACGACAATTTTCATCCCACAGGTGAGGGCTGCCTCGGGCGAGTATGTCGGCAGTTTCAGCTATGATCCGGTAGACCGGGTAACGGTCCGCGCGCACCGCTTTACCGGCATCCGCTATGCCCGCGCTGCGCGATTCCAGCCTCCGGTGGCGGTCACATCAAGCGCTTCGATGGCGGAGCAGGCATCCGGCTTCGGACCGATCTGTCCGCAGGCTGGACTGCGCGATCAGCCGCAGGGCGAGGACTGCCTGTTCCTGAACGTTTGGACGCCGCCCCGACCCGCAGACCGGTCCCGCCCCGTCATGGTCTACATCCACGGCGGCGCATACTCGAACGGCTCGGTCACCGACCCGCTGAACGACGGAGCGAAACTGGCGGCGCGCGGCGATGTCGTGGTGGTCACGGTCAACCACCGGCTCAACGCCTTCGGCTATCTCTACCTGCCTGACCGCTTCCCATCGAGCGGCAACAACGGCCAGCTTGACCTGATCTGCGCGCTCCAGTGGGTCCAGCGCAATATCGCGAGCTTTGGCGGCGATCCGCATAACGTAACGGTTTTCGGCCAGTCCGGCGGCGGGGCGAAGATCGCGACGCTCATGGCCATGCCTGAGGCGAAAGGCCTGTTCCACAAGGCGATCACCATGAGCGGCCAGCAGGTCACCGCGTCTGGCCCGCTGAATGCGAAAAAGCGCGCCGAGGCGTTCCTTGCGAAGCTGGGCGCTGGCGTCGATCCGGCGACGGCTCCGGTCGATCAGCTCGTTGCCGCGCTTTCCGCCACTGACCCCATCCTTGGCGGCGGGGTCTACATGGGGCCGGTGCTGGACATGAAGCACCTGCACCGCCACCCGTTCTGGCCCGATGCCGCGCCGCAGGGCAATGCGATCCCGATGATGCTGGGCAACTGCGTGATGGAAACGCGGGCTTTCTACGCGCCAGACAGCCGCCAGTTGAAGGGCCTCGACTGGTCGAATCTCGCGCAGCGGATCGCGCCGGAAATGCGCATCGACATCAAGCCGGAATGGGTGGTCGAGCAATTTCGCGCCCACTACCCGAAGGCCGATCCGCTGGAGCAGTTCCACCGCATAGTCACGGCTGCCCGAAGCTGGCGCGGGCAGGTGGAAGAGGCTGAGGCGCGGGCGCGGGCCGGCCATCCCGCCTTCGTCTATCAGCTCGATTTCGAGCAGGCGAAGCACACGGACGATATCGGCCTGTCTTTCGGCACTAGCGAGCCCATGACACCGGCTCGCACGGCAATGAGCAACACGGTGATGGACGCTTTCGTCCGCTTCGCACGCACCGGCGATCCCGGCTGGGCGCCCTATGACCTTAAGACGCGCAAGACGATGGTCTTCGATACTGTCAGCCGCCTGGTCGGTAATCCCCGCGCGTGGGAGCGCGAGCTGTTTGCCCGCGTGCCCTACATCCAGCCTGGGACCTGACGCGTGATTGCCCTTGCCCTCTTTGCCGCCGCCCTCGTTGCCGCCCCCGCGGCAGAGGTCACGCGCACGGAAACGGCTCAGCAGATCAGCGCAAGCAAGATCATCCTTGTCGGCGATTCGACCACGGCTGTAGGCTCGGGCTGGGGATCGGCCTTTTGCGCCGAGCGGGTGACGCAAGGCGCGGCCTGCCTTAACCTTGCGCGTGGGGGCCGTTCGACCAGCTCCTACCGGGCCGAGGGATCGTGGGCGCTGGCGCTGGGCGAAATGAAGGTGCCGGGCTATCGCCGCACCGTGGTGCTGATCCAGTTTGGCCACAACGATCAGCCCGGCAAGCCCGGCCGATCGACCGACCTTGTCACCGAATTTCCCGCCAACCTTGCGCGCTACGTGGCCGAGGCTCGCGCCGCCGGGGCGCTGCCGGTGCTCGTCACCCCGCTCACCCGGCGCATGTGGAAGGACGGCAAGCTGGACCGGGATCTCGATCCCTGGGCCGCAGCTGTGCGCAAGGTGGCGGCGGAAACCAAGGCCCCGCTGATCGATCTCAACGCCCGCAGCGCCGCCATTGTCGAGGCGATGGGGCCTGCAGTGGCGAACATGACGGCAGAGGTGCGGCCGCCTGCCGAAGTTGCCTCCGCCGCATCGATTGACCGGGTGACGCTGCCGAGTTCAACCGGCGCGCCGCAGGCTGGCAACAGCGGCATCGCGCCGCGCACCGGCAAGATCAACTCGCCATTCGATTATACGCATCTTGGCCCGGCGGGGGCCTCGCTGTTCGCCGCCGTCATCGCCGATGAACTGGCGCGCGAAGTGCCGGAGATTCGCGGATCGATCCTGCCATGACCGGCATCTCCCGGCGCGGCTTTCTGGGAACTTCGGCGCTGCTGGGCGCCGCGCCGCTCGCCGCCCGCGCGCCTGCGCCGGTTAAGGCCAGCTGGGAATCGCTCGCTGCCCATTTCCGCACGCCCGATTGGTTCCGCGATGCGAAGCTGGGCATCTGGTCGCACTGGGGACCGCAATGCGTGCCCGAATGGGGCGATTGGTATGCCCGCAAGATGTATGTTCAGGGGAATCCCTTCTACGAACATCACCTGAAGATATACGGCCATCCGGCGGATACCGGCTTCATCGACATTATCGGGCGCTGGCGGGCAGACAAGTGGGAGCCTGAAGCGCTGGCGGCCAGGTTCAAGGCAGCGGGTGCGAGATATCTCGTGTCGATGGCGAACCACCACGACAATTTCGACAATTTCGCCAGCCAGCATCATCCGTGGAATTCCACCCGCGTCGGGCCGCGCCGCGACATTGTCGGCACCTGGGCCAAGGTCGCGCGGGCGCAGGGCTTGCGCTTCGGCGTGTCAAACCATTCCGCCCACGCCTGGCACTGGCTGCAGGCGGCCTATGGCTATGACCCGGAAGGTAGCCGCAGGGGACAGCGCTATGACGCATTCCGGCTGCGCAAGGCAGACGGGCGCGGCAAGTACTGGCAGGGCCTTGATCCGCAGGTGCTCTACACCGGCCCGACGATGGTGGTGCCAGACAGCATCGCCTCGATCGCCGCGATGGACGCGTGGCACCTCGCCAACGACCGCAAGTGGACCGAGGCAGCGCCCGTCAACAACCCCAGGTTTTCGCACAGGTGGCTGGCGCGGCAGGTCGATCTTGTCCGGCGCTATGATCCGGACCTTGTCTATTTCGACAACGAAGGGCTGCCGCTCGAACAATACGGGCTGGAGGCTGCTGCCCAGTTCTACAACCGGTCGATCGCGCGGCATGGGCGGCTGGAGGGCGTGCTCACCGGCAAGAAGCTGGATGCCGTCCAGCGGACCGCAATTACCGAGGATGTCGAACGCGGCTGGTCTGCCGATATCCGCCCGCAGCCATGGCAGACCTGCACCTGCATCGGGGACTGGCACTATGACCGCAAGATCTACGACGCGCGCAGTTACAAGAGCGCGGAGCAGGTGATCCAGCGCTTGTGCGACGTCGTATCCAAGAACGGCAACCTGCTGCTTTCGGTCCCGCAGCGCGGCGACGGTTCGATCGACAGCGAGGAGGAGAAAGTGCTGGAGGACATGGCCGAATGGACCCGCATCAATGGCGAGGCGATCTTTGCCAGCCGGCCGTGGCGGCGCTTTGGCGAAGGGCCGGTGCGCGCGGTCGAAGGCATGATGAATGAGGCGAAGACGCCGGCCTTCACCGCGCAGGACGTGCGCTTCACGGTGCGCGGCGGTGCGCTTTATGCCGCCTTCATGGCTTGGCCGGTGGGCCCTGTCCGCATCGCATCGCTGGCGGCGGGGGCGTCACCGGTTCGCGCCGGGCGGGTGAGCCTGCTTGGCGGTGGTTCGTTGCCCTTTACGCAGGGCGCATCGGGGCTCGAACTTACATTGCCCGAGCCGCAGGCGGGCGCCTTCGTGCCAGTGCTGCGGATCGAAGGCGAAGGGATCGCGCCCTCTGCCTGACCGCGGCGCGGGCCCGGTTATTTCGGCGGGTTGGGATAGCTGATGATCAGAGATAGCGGCTTCTTGCCGCGCTGCCAGATGCCGACTTTCGCGTCCTTGTACAGGTAGGCTGCCATGCCCGCGGTCAGCCGCTTGCGCACGCCGTCGGACAGGACCTCGCCCTCACCCGAGAGGACATAATAGACCTCGTCGTGGTCGATCGGATGTTCGCCGATTGCCGCGCCGACGTGCAACACGCGGCGGCGGAACTCCATCGCGCGGGGAGCAGGTACCGCGTCCGAGATGCGGTAAGCCGTGCTCATGCCGATCGCGCCGTGCGGCGGAGCCTCCTCGCGCCGGGTGGCCTTTTCGTCGATCACCACCATCGGCGGCGCGGCGGCGAGCAGGACGAGCGCGGCGGAGAGGCTCACTGCTTTGCGCCCTGCCGCGATGACAGGTCGCGCGGACTCAGCTTTTCCTGCGCGCCTTCCTTCTGGCCGGGATAGCGGCCCGACTTTGGCGTCATCGTCGCAAGATCCCAGTCCGCCTCGACGAAGGGGGCGCGGTTCTGCTTGATCTCGGGATAGCCGGGGCCGACCTCGTGCTCGTCGTCGATCACCTCGCCGCGGCCTTCGGCAACGAAAAACAGCACGCGAATATCATCGGGTGCGCGGTCCCACGGGCGGGCACCGGCGGTTTGCAGGACGCTGGTTTCGACCAGGCCCGAAGGCAGCACCGTGTAGCCTGCGATCGAGGCGAGTGGCGCCTTGGCGGGCAGCAGGCGCGCCTTGGTCTCGCCATAACGCCCGAACTGCGGGAGCGCTTTGCCGTGGCGGTCGACCGCGCGGTTGTCGCGGCCGTAGTAAGAGAGGTCGCCGTCACCGCCCAGCATCAGGAAGGGCAGGCCCTCGTCGGTGTCGTTGCCGCCGCGCATGACGTTGCCAACTGCGGTCAACTGGCCGGTGACATAGTCGTGCCCGGTCCACTCGAGGTTCATCAGGTTGTAGTGCACCGCGCGGTGCTGCGGGTTGTAGATCAGGTTGTTGATCATCAGCGACTGCACGCCGCCCTTCAGCAGCGGTGCGCGCTCGACATTGTGCGCCCAGACATTGCGGTAGAACACGATGCCGGTGGCGTTGTCGTGGATCAGCGATCCCTTGGAATGTTCGCCCTTGGGGTGGCTGGAATCGGCAAGGCCCTCGGCGGCAAGGTTCTGGCGGAAGACGATGTCGTGGCTGGTATTCTTGCGCCATTCGGCCACCGACTTGCCTTCGAAGCGCGGGCCGGATGCGGACATGTTCTCGTCGATGGCCCACATGAAGGTGTTGTTCTCGATAACCACGCTGTGCGCGGCAACGGTGGAAAAGGCGTCGGCTTCCCAACCGGAACGCTTCGCCTGGCCATCCGCGCCGGTCATCACGCGCATGTGGCTGATGATCACGTCATGGGTCTTGAGGTCGATCCCGCCGCGGATGATCGTGACGCCGGGGCTGGGCGCGGTCTGGCCGGCGATGGTCAGGTAGGGTTCCTTGATCTCTAGCGTGTCGCGGCCGAGGTCGATCGCGCCCGACACCTCGAACACGACGATGCGCGGGCCCTTGGCCTTGACCGCTTCGGCCAGCGTGCCGGGGCCGTCCTTGGCCAGGCTGGTGACGCGGATGATGCGCCCGCCCGCGCCGCCGCGCGTGGGGTCTGTCGGGTGGGCAAAGGCGGATGCCGCCGGCTGGGCGAGCGCAGGGGCCAGCGGCACAGACAGGGCGGCAGTGGCAGCGCAGCACAGGACAAGGAACCGGTTCATTACGCGCAATTCTCCTTCATCCTGCAATCCGCAGGTCATGATGCTGCCGCCGCACGTGCCAAAGGGCAAGGGTGCCGGCCGCTGCCCTCATGCAGCGACCGGCGTGTCCTTCGGGGACGTGTTACTTGAACTTCACCCGCACCCCGGCGCGCAGGATGCGGCCGGTGCTGGCATAGTTCGTCACCGCTTCCTGGCCCTGGTAGGCATAGCGCTGGGTGCGCTGGTTGGTCAGGTTCAGGCCTTCCAGGGTCAGCGTGGCGTAATCGGTGAAGCTCCAGCTCATCGACGCATCGACGTTGAGCGTTGCGCGGTTGTAGGCAAAGTCGTTCACCAGCGGAGCGTTGCACAGCACGCCGGCGACCGAAGGATCGGCGGGCGAGTTGGTCAGGCCCGGGCTGCAGGCGCCGGCTGCGATGGGATAGGTCGTCGAATAGCCCTTGCGCTGCGCCGCCGAAACGCGGGCGCGGAACTTCTTGGTTTCATAGTACAGCGTGGCGTTGAACGCCTGCGGCGAAACGTTGAGGAACGGCGCCTTGCCGAAGGTGGCCGGAATGGCAGCAGCGGTCGCAGTCGCCGCCACGCCCGGATCGAGGATGTAGTTCAGCTCCGACCAGATGCGCGTATAGTTCGCCTGGACGCCGAAGTTCTTGAGGAAGCCCGGCAGGAAGGTGAAGTCCATCTGGAAAGAGGCTTCGATGCCGCGCACATAGCCGCCCAGCGCATCGCGGAACTGGCGGGCCGAAAAGATGCCGCCGGCGTCGATGTACTGGATCTGCTGCGGGGTCAGCTGCAGCTTGAGCGCGTCGACGGCCGCCGTATCGAGGAAGTCGGAGATGACGCCGTCGAAGATCACCGTCTGCGGGAAGCTGTCGATCTTCTTGTCGAAGAAGGCGAGGCTTAGCAGGCCGCCGGGCGCGAAATACCATTCGACGCTGGCATCGATGTTGGTCGCGCGGAACGGGCTCAGCTTCGGGTTGCCGATGGTCATCGTGCCGCCCGTAGTGGTGCCGGTGAACGAAGGCACGCTGATCGCCGAGATCGTGGGCGAAAGGTTGCCCAGCAGCGGCCGCGCCATCACCTTGGAAATGGCGAAGCGGGTGATCAGGTTGTCCATCGGCTCGTAGGTCAGGTTGAGCGAAGGCAGCCAGTCCGCATACTTGTTGCTGCCGAACAGCGGACGGCCCGCAGTTGAATTGCCGATCGAGGTGACCGAGGTTTCGACATAGCGTTCGCCAAGGTTACCGCGCACCGGGCGGCCCAGCAGGTCGAAGTTGAAGTCGATCTGGAAGTAGATGCCGAGATCCTCTTCATCGACCGAATAGTTCTGCGCGCCGCCGTTGCGCTTGTTGGTGATGCGCCAGTCGCCGTACTTGTTGATGCAATCGCAGGTGAAGCCGTAGAGCGTTTCGAACTTCTGCAGGTCGGGGACGATGAAGGCC
>JBJTLW010000154.1:0-15250 GCA_046063225.1 Novosphingobium sp.
GCTCGCGTGGAAGCCCAGCCTCAAGACCGAAGTCGACGAGGCCACCGCCACCACCCTGCTCAAGCTGATCGACGTGCTTGATGACGATGACGACGTGCAGACCGTCTGGGGCAATTACGAGATCCCCGACGACGTGATGGCAAAGCTGGGTTGATGCCCGCGGTCGCGGTGAGCGGAGCGACTAACAAGGCGGTCGCGGTGAGCGGAGCGACTAACTGATGCTCCAACTGGTCGCGAAAGCGCTGCTGTCCGGAGCGCTGATCGTGGCCATTGCCGAGATCGGCAAGCGCCTGCCGACGCTCGGCGCGCTTGTCGCCTCGTTGCCGCTGGTCTCGGTGCTGGGAATGATCCTCCTCTGGCACGCCCGCCCCGATGCGGAAAACATGGCCGTCCATGCACAGGCGACGTTCTGGTACGTTCTGCCCAGCCTGCCGATGTTCCTGCTCATCCCCTGGCTGCTGCGGTCGGGCCAGTCGTTCTGGCTGGCGCTCGCGCTCGGCTGCGTGCTGACCGTCGTGCTCTATCTCGCCATGGCGCATTTCGGCCCGCGCCTTGGCATCCGGATCTGACGCAAGAGCGATGCTGATCATCGGCCTCGACCCCTCGCTCTCCTGCACCGGCTGGGGCATCGTATCGAAGTCGGGCAACCGGCTGGTGCATATTGCCAACGGGCAGGTGAAGACCGATCCCAAGGTCTCTCTCGCCGAACGTCTCGTCACCATCGACCGCGAACTGACCGACGTGATCCTTGCCCACCAGCCCGATGCGGCAGCGGTGGAAGAGGTGTTCGTCAACAAGAACCCGCAATCGACGCTCAAGCTCGGCCAGGCGCGCGGCGTCTGCCTGCTCGCCGCCGCGCGGGCCGGCCTGCCGGTCAGCGAATACGCCACGCGTCTCGTCAAGAAAGCCATCGTCGGCACCGGCGGAGCGGACAAGACGCAGGTCCAGGCCATGCTGGGCGTGCTGCTGCCGGGCGTGAAACTGGCAGGCGCCGACGCCGCCGATGCGCTGGCCGTGGCGATTGCCCACGCCCATCTGGTGCGGGGTTAGAGCGGGCCGAGCTGCGTGCGCTCGAACTGCTCGAGGTTGGCCGCCGCCGTCTTCGCATCCTTGACGATCCTGGCGATATCCTCGGGCTTGGCCGAAACGCGCCCGCGTGCAGAAATGGCAAAGGGATAGCCGCTTACCTCGTCCTTCAGGTAGGTGCGCAGCTTGTTCAGCTGGTCCTGCGTTCCGGCATCCTGGCTTGCGATGATCTCCTTGACGAAATCGTCCGCGCTGCCCCGCACGAAGGCGCGCACCGCCATCTTCACCGCAACGTCCACCTTCTTTTCCGAATAGGCTATGCGGGCTCGCAGGGCGAAGGCAGGCGCGGCGTCGAGCAACAGGGCCGGATCATATCCCGCCAAGGCAATCGCGCGGTTGGCGAAGCCGAGCGCGCCCGCTCCATCGCCCGCCACCAGGCGATAGCCGGCGCGTGCGGCGAGCAGGTCCACCTGCGTGGAGCCAATCGACTGCTCGCCGCCAATGGTGATGGCACCGCTCATGACATTGGTGAAAACCGGATAAGTCGAAAGCGGCGGGGTGGTCAGCGCCACCAGTTCGGCCTCGGCGAGTTCGCGCTTGCGCATGGCTTCGAGCAGCTCAAGCCGCTTGTAGCGTGACTGGGCAATCTTGAAAGGCGTCTGGCCCGGCACATTGGCGCAGGCGAGGAACTTGTCCGCCGCGTTGATCGTCGGGCCCAGCAAGGTCAGCGTCATCGCCTCGTTGCACGGCGCGGCGTCTTCGGGATCGGCGGCAGGCTTGGCCCCGGCGGCGCTGGCAACCAGCAGCGCGGCTGCCCCGCCAAGCGCCAGATCGCGGATATTCAGCATTGTCTTGTCCCCTATCGGATCTGGCAGGCGGCTCAGTTGAACACGTCCAGTTGATCGTCCTCGAAGCCGCGATTGTCCATCAGCGCCTTCGCCCCGCGCAGGCCGTTGCCAAGCACCAGAATCAGCACACCATTCAGGATTGCGCCTCCGATGGCTCCGCTCACCACATTGCCCGCAAGGTTCAGCACCAGCAGCGCCAGCGCCACCACGCCAAGGTAGAACCCCTTGCCGCTGCGCAATTGCCAGCCCGCCACCAGGAAAAGCACGAACTGCGCCGACTGCAGCAAAAGAACCGTTGCCGGCAGCGATCCAACTCCGGCCCCCATGCCAAGGAAGATCAGCCCGAGAAAACTCAGCACCGCCATCAGCAGGCAGACGATGGATGCCTGATAGGCGCCCGTCTTCGCGCCCGCGCGCGTGGTCAGATCGACCTGCCAGAACTTGCTGTCGCTGAATGCCATTTTCCGCTTTTCCCCTGTTGCAGCGCGCAGGCTGGCACGGCGCCGCCGCGATCACAAGCGCACAAGCCACTAGCTATGCCCGACAAAAGCTGGCACAGGAACAAACCATGATCGCCAAGCTGACCGGCACGCTCGATGATTTCGGCCCCGACTGGGCAGTGATCGACGTTTCCGGCGTCGGCTACCTCGTCCATTGCAGCGCCAAGACACTGACCGCGCTGGGCGTGCGGGGAGATAGCGTTACCGTTCACACCGAACTGCAAGTCTCGGAAAACGACATGCGGCTTATAGGCTTTGCCAGCGGGGCAGAGCGCGAATGGTTCCGCCTGCTCACCGGCGTGCAGGGCGTGGGCAGCAAGATGGCGCTGGCCGTGCTCTCGGCCCTCTCCACCGAAGACCTGCAACGCGCCTGCGCCGGCGGCGACGCCGCGATGGTGGCGCGGGCGCAAGGCGTGGGGCCGAAGCTTGCGGGCCGCATCGTCAACGAACTGAAGGACAAGGCCGGCGGCCTGCCCACCGCTCCGGGCGTGACAGCCCTCGCCTCGGCCCCGGCCGGCAGTGCTAGCGCGGACGCCGTCTCGGCGCTGATGAACCTCGGCTTCAAGCCCAACGTCGCGACCGAAGCCGTCGCCCGCGCGCTGGAGGAACTGGGCGATGGCGCTGGGCTGAGCGAGCTGATCAAAGTAGGTTTGAAAAGGGCGGCGGGGTGATGGGCCAGGACGAACTTGCGAACTTGATACTCAAAGAAACCGCTCGAGAAGAGCTGTCCGCGCTTCAAGAATACAGACGGCTAAATCTTGAGCAGCATAGTTCGACATTCAAGTGGCTAATGGCCTCCTTGCTGGCCATCAATTCGGGGGGCGCAATCGCAGTTTTGAACTCCGAAGCGGTGGAGATGGCAACTAAGATTCGGGCAGGTGCCACATTCTCAGCAGGAATATTTTTCGCGCTATTGGTGGGCGTCATCAGCCAACGTGCAGCAATGAAAGGCCTTCCGCCAATCAATCATTTGATTGGGTATTGGCTGTCCGTCGTTCATGACGGTGTGCGCGATGAAAAAATTGAGACTGAATTAGCGCGCAATTTTTCGAAATCGATCCGTCTGGCTTGGCTCGGACAAGCGATCGGTTGGATGTCGGGATTTTCTTTTTTTGCGGGTCTTGTCCTAATAGGCCTTGGGCTAAAGTGAGAGTCTCCCATGGCTGAAGCGTTTGCCGTGATAGGTTCCATCGTTGGAAATCCAACTAAGAATATGACCGATAACCCCCACCTCACCCCGCTCCGCCAGCCGGAAGACGCCGACGCCGCGCTCCGGCCCAAGACGCTCGCTGAATTCGTCGGGCAGGCGGCGGCGAAGGAGAACCTGCGGGTGTTCATCGAAAGCGCCCGGCAGCGGCGTGAGGCGATGGACCATGTGCTGTTCTATGGCCCGCCCGGCCTTGGCAAGACGACGCTGGCGCAGATCGTCGCGCGCGAACTAGGCGTCGGTTTTCGCGCCACCTCTGGTCCGGTGATCGCCAAGGCGGGCGATCTCGCCGCGCTGCTGACCAATCTCGATGAAGGCGACGTCCTGTTCATCGACGAGATTCACCGGCTCAATCCCGTGGTCGAGGAAATCCTCTATCCGGCGATGGAAGACCGCACGCTCGATCTGATCATCGGCGAGGGGCCGGCGGCGCGATCGGTGCAGGTGCCGCTGCCCGCCTTTACCCTTGTCGGCGCGACGACGCGGCAGGGGCTGCTGACCACGCCGCTGCGCGACCGGTTCGGCATTCCGGTGCGGCTCAACTTCTATACCATCCCGGAACTTGAACACGTCGTCACGCGCGGCGCGGGCCTCCTTGGCCTTGCCATGGACCCGGAAGGCGCGCGTGAGATTGCCCGCCGCGCGCGCGGCACGCCCCGCGTTGCCGGACGGCTGCTGCGCCGGGTGCGCGACTTTGCCCATGTTGCCGGAAACGGCACCGTAACGCGCGAAGTGGCTGACGATGCCCTGACCCGGCTGGAGGTCGATTCGCTCGGCCTCGACGCCATGGACCGGCGCTACCTCACCATGATCGCCGACATCTACAAGGGCGGCCCGGTGGGCGTGGAAACGCTCGCCGCCGGGCTTTCCGAGCCGCGCGATACGGTGGAAGAGGTGATCGAGCCCTATCTGATCCAGCTTGGCCTGGTCGCCCGTACGGCACGCGGGCGCTGCCTCAACGACCGCGCCTGGCAGCATCTTGGGCTGATTCCCCCGTCCGGAAGCCAGAGCGGGCTGTTCGACCAGGGCAAATAGGCCAACTGGTTAATCATTGACGTTCCAAACGGTTCCAATTCGGGACAGGTCTGCCCGGTGGCCCGAAATTGTTCCGAATTTTTCGTAAATCGGGACGCAAAGGACGGTTAACACGATTGTCGTAGGGGGTGGTCTCTGCGTTTCTGCAGTCACAGGGGCTTGGTCCGAATGGGGTATTCCTCCCTTCGGGCGTCACGCCACCAGGACGAGAGAGAAGACCATGTCGATTCGAACGGCCCTCGCAAAATTGTCTGTCGCGGCAGCTGGCGGCGCGCTGGTTGGCGGTGGTGCGGTGCACGTGGCGGAAGCCCCGGTCACCAACAAGCCGCAGTACGTGAAGCATTCCAAGGGCACCGCCACCCGTGTGGTGAAGACCGGAACCAAGGCCAGGCGCTACTATGTAGTCCGCACGGAGCCTCGCAAGGTCAAGCGCGTCCGCCGGATCGTCAAGCGCACGACGTGCTGCCAGGAAACCCAGCAGATGGCCATGATGCCGCTGCCGGCACCCTATATGCCGCCGATGCCGCCGATGCCTTCGGGTGGTTCGGGCGGAACCGTGGTGATTGGCGGATCGGGCGGCGGCTTCGGCTTTGGCGGTGGCTTCTTCGGCGGCTTCTTCGGCGGCAGCAGCTCGGGCGGCGGTTCGGTGGTCATCACCTCGACACCACGGGCGGCATCACCAGCTCCACCTCGTCTGGCGGTTCGGGCGGCAGTTCCACTTCCACTTCGGGCGGTTCGACATCGACCTCGGGCGGCTCCACCTCGACCACGTCGGGCGGCGTCAGCACCTCGACGGGCGGCGTGTCGACCTCGACTTCGACCAGCTCGGGCAACGTGTCCAGCTCTTCGGGCAACGTCAGCTCGTCTTCGGGTAACGTCTCGAGCTCTTCGGGCAACGTTTCGAGCTCGTCGGGTAATGTCAGCTCGTCCTCGGGCAATGTATCAAGCTCGTCCGGCAACGTAAGCTCCTCGTCGGGCAACGTATCGAGCTCGTCCAGCTCCTCCTCGTCGTCGAGCTCGTCCTCGTCGAGCTCCTCGTCCTCCAGCTCTTCGGGCAGCAGCTCGGGCGGCTCGACCGGCGGCAAGCCGGGGACGTCGACGGGTGGCAAGCCGGGCACCTCAAGCGGCCACCATGGCGGCTCGACCGGATCGAGCGGATCTTCGGGTTCGAGCGGTTCGTCGTCGGGAAGCTCGTCGGGCTCGTCCAGCAGTTCCAGTTCGGGTTCGTCCTCGGGGTCTTCGAGCGGTTCCAGCTCGGGATCGTCTTCGGGTTCCAGCTCCGGTTCGTCGAGTGGCTCCAGCTCGGGATCGTCTTCGGGATCGAGCTCGGGTTCATCGAGCGGCTCCAGCTCGGGATCGTCGTCGGGATCGAGCAGCGGCTCCTCGTCTGGCAGTTCCTCGGGCTCCAGCTCGGGTTCGTCGAGCGGTTCGACTTCAAGCTCCAGCTCGAGCAGCTCGTCCTCGTCCTCCAGCTCGTCCTCGTCGAGCTCGGGCGGTTCCACCACGAGCGGCTCTTCGGGCGGTCACGAAGTGCCGGCTCCGCCGATGCTGATCCTGTTCGGTGCCGCCGCCGCCACGCTGGCCGGCCGTCGCCGTCTGGCCAAGGCGGGCACCAAGGCCAAGACCAAGGCCTGAACCAACGCCTTTTCCATCCTGGGAAACAAAACTGGGCGGCCTTCGCGGGCCGCCCATTTTCGTTGCTCCCTCTGCTTGCCTAAAGCGGCCGCCCGATGCCCACCCAGGCCACGCCCGGATCATCGGTGCCAATGACATCGGCCAGTTCCCACACATTGCCATAGCCGTATCCGTGCAGGTTGATGAAGGTCGGGATGTTGAGCGCCAGCGGGGCTGCCTTGGTTACCACGGGTGCACGGTTATCGCGGAAATTGTTGTTGCAATAGATGTATATGGGCCGCTTGCGGTTCGGCCCGATCACCTCGGCCAAGGCTTCCGCCGTGAAGTCGGAAAACGGCAGGTTCACCGCCCCGTCGATGTGGCCGCGCGCAAAGGCCGATGCCGATCGCGCATCAAGCAGCAGCGCGCCTTCTGCCCGCGCACGGCGCGCAAATTCGGGCCAGGGCAAGCGGTGCTTTTCGCGCACCTTGGCGAGGTCGCCGACGAGACCAGCGAAGCCGGGATAATCAATCTGCGGATTGACCGGTGCCTTGGCGGCAGCCGGTGAAGTGCTGGCCAGCAACAGGGCCAGCGCCGATAGTGCCTGTTTCATTGCCTTTCCCTCCCGCCTCCAGGTGAGGCCGGAAAGGCTGCGCTCCAGACGGTTTATCCCGCCTGAACGGGCGCGCGGGCAAGGCGCCACAGCGTGAGCAGGCCGACAGCCATCCACACCACGTTGAGCGCGGTCGAGGGGATGGCCCCATGCCAGCCCGAATTCACGACAAACCCCGCCGCGCCGGCCACGTTCATCCACTGGTAGGCGCGCGACTGACCCGACAGGCGGCCCATCGAGACGAGGACATAGGATCCGAGAATCAGCAGGGCGGCGACCCAGCCGCAGGCTTCGATGAGATATTCGAGCATCCGGTGTCTCCCAAACGAAACGGGGCGGGAAGCCAAAGCCTCCCGCCCCGCCAAATGCCGTATGGCGCTATCAGGCCGCCAGCTTGCGCAGAACGTAGTGCAGGATGCCGCCGTTCATGAAGTATTCGACTTCGTTGGCGGTATCGATGCGGCACAGCGCGGTGAAGCTGAACTGGCTGCCGTCCTTGCGGGTAACCTTCACCGTCACGTCCTGACGCGGCTTCAGATCAGCCACGCCTTCGATAGTGAAGCTGCAATCGCCATCAAGGCCAAGGCTGGTGCGGGTATCGCCGTCCTTGAACTGCAGCGGCAGCACGCCCATGCCGACAAGGTTCGAACGGTGAATGCGCTCGAAGCTTTCAACAATGACGGCGCGCACGCCGAGCAGGTTGGTGCCCTTGGCCGCCCAGTCACGGCTGGAGCCGGTGCCATATTCCTTGCCGGCGACGACAACCATCGGCGTGCCTGCGGCCTTGTGCTTCATGGCCACGTCATAGACCGCACCGACCTCGTCGCCGAAGCGGCTCATGCCGCCTTCGATTCCGGGGACCATTTCGTTCTTGATGCGGATGTTGGCGAAGGTGCCGCGCATCATCACTTCGTGGTGGCCGCGGCGCGCGCCGTAGGAGTTGAAGTCTGCCTTGGCGACCTGGTGTTCCATCAGCCACTGGCCGGCGGGGCTATCCGCCTTGATGTTGCCGGCGGGCGAGATGTGATCGGTGGTGATCGAATCGCCAAGGATCAGCAGCGGCTTGGCATCGACGATGTCGGTGACGGGCGCCGGGGTCATCGACATGCCTTCGAAGTAGGGCGGGTTCGCGACGTAGGTTGAACCGGCGCGCCACTGATAGGTTTCCGAACCCGTGACGTTGATCGCCTGCCAGTGCTTGTCGCCCAGATAGACGTTGGCATAGCGGGCCTGGAACATGGCGCGGTCCATGCAGGTCGCCATGGTCGAGAACACTTCATCGTTGGTTGGCCAGATGTCCTTGAGGAACACGTCCTGCCCGTTCGATCCCTGGCCGATCGGCGTGGTCACGAAGTCTTCGATCACGGTCCCCTTCAGCGCATAGGCGACGACCAGCGGCGGCGATGCGAGGAAGTTGGCGCGCACATCCGGCGAGACGCGGCCTTCGAAGTTGCGGTTGCCCGAGATCACGGCAGCGGCGACGAGGCCGTTTTCGTTGATCGCCTTGCTGATCGGTTCGGCCAGCGGGCCTGAGTTGCCGATGCAGGTGGTGCAGCCATAGCCGACAAGGTTGAAGCCGACATTGTCGAGGTGCTTTTGCAGGTCTGCCTTTTCGAGGTAGTCGGTAACCACCTGCGATCCCGGCGCGAGCGAAGTCTTCACCCAGGGCTTCGGCTTCAGGCCCAGTTCGTCGGCCTTCTTGGCGACCAGACCGGCGGCAACCAGCACACCCGGGTTCGAGGTGTTGGTGCATGATGTGATCGCGGCGATAACAACGTCACCATCGCCAATGTCATGATCACGCCCTTCAACCGGCACGCGCTGATTGGCCTTCTTGTAGGTTTCGGCCATGTCGGCGGCGAACACATCGTCGACATCGGGCAGCGAGACGCGGTCCTGCGGGCGCTTGGGACCGGCAAGCGACGGCACGACGGTGCCAAGATCAAGCTCCAGCGTCGAGGAGAACACCGGCTCGACCGAAGGATCGATCCAGAAGCCCTGTTCCTTGGCATAGGCTTCTACCAGCGCGATCTGCTCTTCCTCGCGGCCGGTCAGGCGCAGGTAATCAAGCGTCTTGTCATCAATGCCGAAGAAGCCGCAGGTGGCGCCGTATTCCGGTGCCATGTTGGCCAGCGTCGCGCGGTCGGCCAGTGTCAGGCCGGCAAGGCCGGGGCCATAATATTCGACAAAGCGGCCAACCACGCCGTGCTTGCGCAGCATGTTGGTGGCGGTCAGCACCAGGTCGGTCGCGGTCACACCTTCCTTGAGCGTGCCGGAGAGCTTGAAACCGACGACTTCGGGAATCAGCATGGAAACCGGCTGGCCAAGCATGGCGGCTTCAGCCTCGATCCCGCCGACGCCCCAGCCCAGCACGCCCAGGCCGTTGATCATGGTGGTGTGGCTGTCCGTGCCGACGCAGGTGTCGGGATAGGCCACGGTCGCGCCGTTCTGGTCAGTCGATGTCCAGACGGTCTGGGCGATGTTTTCCAGGTTCACCTGATGGCAGATGCCGGTGCCCGGCGGCACGGCGTAGAAATTGTTGAGCGACTTGGAACCCCATTTCAGGAAGTCATAGCGTTCCATGTTGCGCTGATATTCGATCTCGACGTTTTCCTCGAAGGCCTTGGGGTGGCCGAATTCATCGACCATGACCGAGTGGTCGATGACGAGGTTGACGGGGACCAGCGGGTTGATCTTGCTGGTATCCCCGCCCAGCGTGGCGATAGCATCGCGCATGGCGGCCAGATCGACCACGCAGGGAACGCCGGTGAAATCCTGCAGCAGCACGCGCGCCGGGCGGTACTGGATCTCATTGGTCGATTCCGCCGGGTTCTTCTGCCAGTCGGCAACGGCCTGGATATCGGCGGTGGAAACGGTGAAACCGCCATCTTCAAAGCGCAGGAGGTTTTCCAGCAGCACCTTCATCGAGAAGGGCAGGCGGCTGATGTCGCCGATCCTGGCGGCAGCCTTGGCCAGCGAATAATAGGCGTAGTCCTTGCCGCCAACATTAAGCGTGGAACGGGTGCCGAGCGTGTCCTGTCCGACCTGGGTCATGCCTGGGTGATCTCCTGATGTGAAAGCCCCGGGGGAAGTGCGGCGGGAAGTGCTGCAGCAGGGCCCTGTTTCGGCGCCGCCGATGCGCGCGATTGGCCGCTACGTCAAGGGGGAGACCCATCAGAAATGGGCCGGAAACGGCCTTTTTAAAGCGCGGTCTGTTCGACATGGGCCGCGCTGTTCGGGCGCGCGGCGATCCAGCAGCCCAGAACGATGAGCACAACGCCGCCCAGCGTCGCCAAAGTTACCGCCTCGGCGAACATCAGCCAGCCCAGAATCGCGGCCCAGATGAAGGCGGTATATTCGATCGGCAGCAGTGCCTGCGCCTCTGCCCGGCCATAGCCCCAGGACAGGAGCATCAGCGATACGGCGGCCAGCACGGCGCTTGCGGCGATCTGCCCGGACACAGGCAGATCGGGCAGTGTCAGCAGCCAGGGGGCCAGCAAGGCAAGGAACAGCCCGGAAAAGCCCATCTGGAACAGGGCCACCTCGCTGGGGCTGGCGATCTGCGCCTGCTTGCGCTGGAGGATCAGGTTGATCGCATAGAGCACGGCGGAAAGCAGCATGGCTGCTATTCCCCAGACGGCATCCTGGCCCATGGCCTCGCCGCCCAGACGCGCAGCGCCGATCACGGCCACACCGGCAAGGCCAAGCAGCGAACCGGCAATCGCACGTCCGGCCACCTGCTCCCTCAGCAGGACCGCGGCCAGATAGAGCGCGATCAGCGGCGCTATGAACGAAATGGCGATACCTTCGGCCAGCGGCATGCGCACCAGCGCCCAGAAAAAGGTGGTCGCCATGCCGGCGCTGATCGCACCGCGCAGGGCGTGCAGTTTCAACGCATCGCCATCGGGCCAGGCACCGCCGCGCCAAAGCCACAACGGCAGCATGATCATCACGCCAAAGACTGATCGCACCAGCATGGCCGAATAGGCGCCCACCGCAATCGCGGCGCCTTTCATCAGCGCGTCCATCACGCTGAACAGCGCAATGCCCAGAGCGGCGGCAACGAAGGGCATCAGGCTGTGGTTGCGCGACATGGCCTTGCCATAGATGTGGCAATCGGGTCTGGCCAGTGTGACAAAGTGGCAACCGTTCATCGCAGTGAAAGGCGCAAGGTGTTGAAGCCACGCGCAGGAAAGGGCATGAGTAGGCCCGGTTCGATCCGGCAATGGCCGGCAAACAGGATAGAGTGATGCACATGAGGCTTCGGTTGGCCCAATTTCGCGTAATTTCCGGTCTGGTCCTGGCGGTACTGCCGCTTGGCCTTGCCGCGCAGGCGGCGCAGCCGGTGATTGCACCGGCCCCGGTAGCCACTACCCCCGTGCCGGCTGCCCCCGCCACCGCAGCCCCGGCCGCAGCGCCTGCCGCCGTCCCGGCCACGCCCGCCCCGCCCGCGCCCAATCCTAATCCGGTGATGCAGTGGTCGCTTGCCGATGCCCGGGCGCTTGCCGCGGTCATCGAAAGCATCGACGATGAAGGCCTGACGCCGGCCGACTATCAGCCCGCAGCCCTGCGCGCCGCCATCGCCAAGGGTGAGGGCGAGGGGCTGAATGACCAGGCAAGCAAGAGCTTCACCTGGCTGACCGAAGACCTGCGTGATGGCCGCACGCCGATGAAGGCGCGGGTCCAGTGGTTCGCCTTTGACAAGGACATGGACGTCAACCCGACCGAAGCGGTGATGAAGCGCGCGCTGGAAAGTCACGACATCGCCGGAACGCTCGCCGCGCTGAACCCGACCTATCCTGACTATAACGCGCTCAAGGATGCACTGGCCACGGCGCCCGATGCCAGGACGCGAAACATGATCCGTGCCAACATGGACCGCTGGCGCTGGCTGAGCCGCGATCTGGGCGAATATTACCTGATGACCAACGTTCCCGAATTCCAGCTGCGGCTGGTGCGCAAGAACAAGATCGTCAAGACCTATCGCACCATCGTCGGCAAGCCGGGCAAGACGGCCACGCCGCAGCTGTCCGAACTGGTCGAAGGGGTGATCTTCAACCCGACCTGGACCGTGCCGCAATCAATCGTGAAGGGCGAAGGCCTGGGCGCGCAGCTGATCGGCAACCTGGCATCGGCCAAGGCGCAGGGCTATGCGGTAAGCAAGTCTGCCGATGGCACGATCACCGTCGTGCAGCAGCCGGGGCCGAAGAACGCGCTGGGCATGATGAAACTCGACATGCCCAACGAACACGCGATCTTCCTGCATGACACGCCCAGCCGCGGCCTGTTCAATTCGGCGTTCCGCGCGCTGAGCCACGGCTGCGTCCGCACCGAACGCGCGACCGAGCTGGCGATTGCCCTGGCCATCATCGGCGGCGGCAAAACGGCAGACGAAGCAGCGGAAATCAGCGCTTCGGGCAAGTACACCAAGGTGGCGATGGATAAGCGCCAGATGCCGGTCTATATCGGCTACTTCACCTATGCCCGCTCGATCGACGGCCAGATGAAGGCCTTCCCCGACATCTACCAGCGTGACGTGCCGGTTCTTGCCAGCCTGGCCGCGCCGCGCCAGATCAAGAACGGCCAGCGCAAGAGCACCGAAGCGATCATCAAGCTGGATAATCCGCTGTAGGCAAGCATGCGGCCGGGCTGTTCAGTCCGGCCCGCACGGCCTTATGCGATCGAGATGCGATCCGCGTAGAGCAGCCGTCCGCCCGACAGGTGCAGCAGGGCCTGGTTGAAATCGCCATAGGCCATGGCGAAGCAGCCTTCGCTGCGGCCCAGCTTGCCGAACTTGGCGATGTGTTCGGGCGCGGCATAGGCGGCCGGGTGCATGACTATGGCGCGCGACAAGGCATTGGAATTGTCCTGATCCATGCCTTCCAGCCGGATCGAAGTGCCATATTTGCCGTTGTACCATTCACAGGTCAGGTATGATCCGCGCGACGTGGCTTCCGATCCCGGCAAGTTCGAGAACGAATGCAGGAAGCCCGAATGTTCAGGATCAGATCCGCGACCATGGCAGACGCGGAACGAATCGATCCGCCCGGCCTCCATGTTGACGAAGTGGAGACGCGGAAGCGTGCTGGGGCGGGCGAAATCGGCAATCCCGACAATGTCGGTGCGCCACAGCCGGTTGCCGGCGCGCTGCAGTTCGCGCTGGGCGATTTCCACCAGTCTCGCGTCATAGGCCGGGTTCGCCTCTGCCGACATGGGCAGGCTGGGCACGACGGGTGCGGGTTCGACAGGCGCGGGAACTTCCGGATCGGCAATGCCGCCAAAGGCCTTGTCGAAATCCTTTTCGAGCGATTGGGCAAAGGCACGCGATACCGGCGCGATCAACGCTCCGGTCGCAAGACACCCAGCCAGGACGCTCCTTCTGTTCATGACCCCCGTCATAGCACCGTCAAGATTACGAGAGGCTTTACCGATTCGCCAAGTCTCAAGCGTTGGAAAAGCGCGCCTGTGCGCCGAGTTGAGACAGATTTTCGCCATCCACCCGCATTATGGTCCATTCGTCCATGGCCCGCGCACCCAGCTTTTCGTAGAATCCGATGGCCGGCGCGTTCCAGTCCAGCACCGACCATTCCAGCCTTGCGCAGCCGCGTTCGACTGCCAGTCCGGCCAGATGGCACAGCAGCGCCTTGCCCAGCCCGCCCCCGCGCGCCGCAGGGCGCACGAACAGATCTTCAAGGTAGATGCCGGGGCGCCCTTCGAAGGTCGAAAAATTATGGAAAAACAGCGCAAATCCTTGCGCTTCGCCATGCACTTCACCGATCACCACTTCGGCATAGGGGCGCGGCCCGAACAGCTTTTCGCGCAAGACCGCTTCATCGAATCGCACTTCATCGAGAAGCTTTTCGTATTCCGCCAGTTCGCGGATGAAAGCGGCGATCAGCGCAGTGTCGGCAGGCGTTGCCGGTCGGATCGATAGGGTCATGGGCGGTCCCTAGCGCGACTGCCCGCAGCGCTCAATCGTGCGAAATCACCATGCGATCGCCCTTCAGCTCGATGCGGCCCAGCTTGCGCAGCACCGACTGGCCAAGGAGATTGGTTTCCAGCCCTTCGAGCACGACGACATCGGCATCGCGGAAATGGCGGCCGGCCACTTCCAGATCGTCCACCTTGAACATTGCGCCGTGGCCCTCGCCCGAAGCAGTGCGCATCAGCGGCTGGAAGCTGGTCGGATCGACAGGCAGGCCGGCCGCTTCGGCAGAACTGACCGTCAGGGCGACAATATCGGCGCCGGTATCGATCAGGAAGCGTTCCTCGCTGCCGTTGACCCGGGCCTTGAGGTGGAACTGCCCCGATGAATCGCGCGGAATCTGGATTTCGGATGCACTGGCGTCGGTTTCGGCAAACATTGCCCCCTTGCCCGAACTGCCCCGCCCGATCGCCGCCGGCGATGCCGCCGGCGCGGGCGCCGTTCTGGGCGCAAGGAATTGCGCAACCAGGATCATCGACGCAATGGCCGAGATCGCGATGAACATCAGGCGATTCACAAGTGCCACCCCTAAGGCGGCAAGGTTAGGATTTTACAAATGTGATCCGCTGCGCAGCATCCTATGCAGCCGCCTGCGCATCAAGCTCCGCGGCCTTCTTTTCAACCAGCTCGACAATGTGATCTAGCATGGCCTCGCTCGACACATGATGATCGGTCACGCCGGACAGATAGACCATGTGCTTGCCATTGCCGCCGCCGGTGATGCCGATGTCGGTTTCGCGCGCTTCGCCAGGGCCGTTGACGACACAGCCAAGCACCGAAAGGCTCATCGGCGTCTTGATGTGCGAAAGGCGCGCTTCCAGCGCCTCGACCGTGCGGATCACGTCGAAACCCTGCCGCGCACAGCTGGGGCAGGAAACCACACGCACGCCGCGCGTGCGCAGGCCAAGGCTTTTCAAAATCTCGAAGCCGACCCGCACTTCTTCTTCCGGTTCCGCCGAAAGCGAGACGCGGATGGTATCGCCGATCCCCGCCCACAGCAGGTTGCCGATGCCGATCGACGATTTCACCGTGCCGCCGATCAGCCCGCCAGCCTCGGTAATGCCAAGGTGCAGCGGACAATCGACCGCTTCGGCAAGGCCCATATAGGCGGCAACGGCAAGGAACACGTCGCTGGCCTTCACCGCCACCTTGTATTCGTGGAAATCGTGATCCTGCAGCAGCTTGATGTGATCGAGCGCCGATTCGACCAGGGCTTCGGGGCACGGCTCGCCGTATTTTTCCAGCAAGTCCTTCTCAAGACTGCCGGCATTGACGCCGATGCGGATCGAACAGCCGTTGGCCTTCGCCGCGCGCACCACTTCGGCCACGCGTTCGCCTGAACCGATATTGCCGGGGTTGATGCGCAGGCAGGCGGCGCCCGCATCCGCCGCTTCCAGCGCGCGTTTGTAGTGAAAATGGATG
>JBJTLW010000155.1:0-6504 GCA_046063225.1 Novosphingobium sp.
CTGCTTGCGCGCCAGCGGTTCGATCAGCATCTGCTGCACGGCATCGTGGCCGACTGTCACTTCGGCCACGTCACCGGGGGCAATGGCGCGGCGCTGGCGCAGGTCCAGCGCCATTTCGATAAAGGGATGGGTGCCCCGGCAGCTCGGCCATGGCTTGAAGGTCAACTGCTGGATCCACCAGCTCTCACCCAGCCCGTCGAGCAGATCGGCAGGATCGAACTTGCCCCCGGCGTAAAGCGCGTAGAACCCGTCCCTGCCTTCCAGCGGCTGTTCGAAACCGGAAACGCCCGCCCGTGCCAGCAAGGCAGAATTTACCGCCGCCTGCGCCGGGAAACTTTCCCGCACCGCGCGGATCACCGTGCGGCGCGAATGCTTGATCTCGCCCGGCATGGTCACCTGGCACAGGGCGAGCGACAGCGCGTCCTGCAACGGCTCCGCATCCAGCCCCAGCAGCCACGCCGCCCCCACGGCCGCGCCAAGCCCGGCATAGATCGGCGGCGGATACCAGCCGCCCACTTCCATATCCTGCCGCAGGGCGAGCGCCAGCCGGCAGGAAAGTTCGCAGCCGATCGCTGTTGCCGCCAGCAGGCGCTTTCCGCTGACCGGGGCTTCCGCCTGCGCCAGCGCGATCAGCGCGGGGACAAGGCTGGCGTTGGGATGGCCGGGCTTGCGATCGAAGGCATCTTCATAATCGAGCGCGTGCGCCATGGCGCCATTGGCCAGCGCGGCGCCGCATGCCGAAGCGCCGATGCCGGTGCCAAGCATGGCGCTCCGCCCCGAACCGCTTGCCTGCCCCAGCGCGACAAAGGGCTGTACCTCAGCCAGGCCGCTCGCCCCCAGCATGACGCCGGTGGCATCCAGCAGGACGTGCGATGCCGCCCGCAGCGTCGATGGCGAAAAGTCGTCCGGCACAAGCTCGGCGAGGCGGGTGCAAATCTGCGCGCTCAGGTCCATGTCAGCGCTTCTTCGACAGGCGCGGCGCGAGGCTGAGCAGGACGATTGCGCCAATCAGGATCGCCGCGCCGAGCAGTTCCGCCCCGCGCGGCATCCTGGCGCCAAAGAACCAGGCCAGCAGCACCGATCCGCCAACCCCGGCGACCAGGCTGGCGGCGCGCTCCAACGGCACGCAATAGGCGTTCTCGCGCGGGTCAAGCAGGATGATGATCGCCAGCACCGAAATCACGGTTAGCGTCACCCCGATGCCGATCAGTGGCAGCAGCGCGTCCGACGTCCAGACATCGACAAAGCCCCACGACAGTTCGCCCGCCTGACCGCCGATGCCCGATGCCGAAATCAGCCCCAGCACGATCACCGAAAGCGGCAGCGCGATCATCTTTTCCTCGACGAAATAGGCGCGCATTGTGGCCGGATCGCCGTTCTTGGCAATCCGCGTCATCACCCACAGCCGCATGAAATAGCCGATGGTGTAGAGCACCACGGTAAGGATCGCGAGCGGCGGCAGGTTGAGCCCGCCCCGGTCCGACAGGGTGATGACGAGCGCCAGCAGCACCATGCCCAGCGCCACCCACGAAAACCAGCGGACGCGCCGCCCGAACACCATGTCCACCAGCGGCGCGATGATCAGGATATCGCCGCGCATGACCAGCTGGATGAAGGGGATCGACACCCCTTTGAAGGTGTAGGACAGCGGCACTGTGAATAGCACCAGCGCCGTGCCGATGCCCGAAATCAGCGTGTAGCGCGTCGGCACCGGAAAGCGGAAGCCCGCAAGCCTCACCGCGTTCGCATCCTTGTGCCAGCCCGACAGCCAGATGAAGGCATAGGTCAGCACCAGATTGACGATCAGCGATGCCGGCAGCGTTTCCAGCCCGGTCAGCGGCCGGCCGAGCGCGCCGCTGTCAATCGTCGCCACCCAGCGGGTGATCATCACGTTGGGCAGATAGGCGAGGAAGTAGAAGAAGACGAACGCTTCGAGCGGCAAGCCGCGGCGCCCCATAACACGATCGATCATGCGGCGATCTCCACCATGTCGGCACCCATGCGATAGGTGGCGTTGAGCCCGGCCTCTCGCGTCACCGCTTCCAGATAGGCGACGACTTCATCGTAGTGTTCGCTTCCCGGCGCGGCCACGCGCGGCACGGCATCGCGGCCGATGAACACCGGCAGGAAGCCCGATTTCAGCACCCTGCCGCCGCCGATTTCCAGCCGGGCGATCATGGCCAGGCGGCTGGCTTCGGGGAAGTTGTACAGGCTGTCGAAATCCGGATCCCACTTTTCCGCGAGCACGCGGATTTCGTTCCAGCTTTTCGACTTCGCGTGCTCCTCGTCCATCCGGAGGTCGGTGGCGAAATTGCACAGCGAATGGAACACCGGCTTGCCGCCGATCACTTCGCAGCCCTTGATGATATGGGCGTGGCCGCCGATCACCGCGTCGGCCCCGGCAGCGACGGCGGCGCGGGCAACCGTGCGCTGGTAATCAGCGATACTGGCGCGGACGAAATGGATGCCCCAGTGCTGCGAGACGATGACGACATCGGCCTGCGCTCTAGCCTTGCGGATATCGTCTTCCATGGCGGCAAGGTCTTCCCGGTGCGGCCAGGTGTGGATCCGGGCCGGTGTTCCCGGCTGGTCGGTTTCCACCTGTTCATAGACGGTATGGGCGCGCATCGGCACGCAGCCGGGACGCCGTTCGGTGGCCCAGTAATCCTGCGGCAGGATCGAGCTGTAGGCGAGCACCGCCACCCGCGTGCCATCGCCCAGGGTACGGATCACCGGCCGGCGCGCCTCGTCGATGTTGGCCCCGGCGCCGACGACCGCAATGCCCGCCGCCTCCAGGTTGGCTTTCGTTTCGAAGAAAGCCTCGTTGCCCCAGTCCATGCAGTGGTTGCCCGCCATCGAGATGACATCAAACCCGGCGCGGCCCAGCGCCGCGGCGCCATCGGGACGGGCCAGCACGGCGTGGCGTGCCTGCGGCATCCGGCTGCCTTTCGTCGCGAAGCTCGTTTCCAGCTGACCAAAGGCAATGTCCGCCGCGCGCAGCAGATCGCGCGTGGCGGCAAAGCTTTCGTCATAGTCATCGCGGTCCATGGCGAGATCGCCAGTGGCAAGGAAGATATGGGGCATGGCGGTCCGTTCGCTGGCAGGCGTCAGAGCGGGCGCGGAACCGACCAGCCCTGCACCTTGCACAGGCCGCAGGACTTGCCGGTGAAATAGGCGCCGTCCGCCTTGCTGCCCTTCAGCGTATAATTGAGCCAGTGGCGGGCAATGACGCCATATTCGCCGCCGTTGGGCGCGGTCCAGAACGTGCCGCCGTGGCCGATGTTCTTGTGCGCAAAGAACAGCGGCACGTGAACGACGCGGGCCGCATCGTCCACCGCCTGCGGCCAGGCAATGTCGCTCGGCCCGCCGATGATATAGGCGATGGGCGCGTGCAGCCGGTTCAGCTCGTCCTTGGAAACGGACAGGGCGCTGTCTGGCCGATCGGGCATGGGCGTGGGAAATACGCCGGAATTGAACAGCACGCTGCCCTTGATGCGCGGGTCGGCGGAAATGCGGATGGTCTGCAAGCCGCCGCAGGAATGGCCCATGACCGCCACCTTCGACGGATCAAGCTTGCGGAAAAATGGACTTTTCGGATCCGCGTTCTGCGCGATCACCCAGTCCAGCCCGGCGAGGATCTGGCGGGCAGTGGTTGCATCTTCGCCGCGCCGTTCAATCTGGGCGGCACGATCGACCGGCGCCGCGGGCATTGGCGCGGCATTGGGGCCGGCAATGGCGCGCTCTTCGCGCGGCGGGCCGGCCACGACGATGAAATAGCCGTGGCTGGACACTTCACGCAGGAACTGGGCGGCGGACAGGCCGTTGTCGCGACAACCGCCATTGCCCCACAGGACGATCGGCATCGGTGCCTTGGGCATGGCGACCGGGTGATAGAACGTGTGGTTGGGCATGGCGGCGATGTATTCCGCCGTGGCGGGATAGCGCCCGGTGCCGGACGCCTCACCCACCAGCCCGAACGGCTTGGGTTCCACCTTGGGCGGCGCGCTCTGCGCCAGCGCCGCCGAAGCGGTGACGGCAAGGGCGAAGGTAACAATCGTGCGGATCATGGGCGTTCCTTCCGGGAATGCTTGGCAAAGAAATCGAAAATCCTGTCGAGCGAAGGATCGAAGCTGGAATGGCCGCCGCCAGCGACGCGCAGCAGTTGCCCCTTGCCGCCCGCGCGGTTCAGACGATCGATCATTTCGGCGCTCGCGGCAAAGGAAATGATCGGATCGGCATCGCCATGAACCGCCAGAACCGGCAACGTGCCCAGCCGCTGATAGGGGTAATGCGCCGGATCGATGGCCCCGGCTCCGGGAGCCACGGCGGCCCACAGGGACGGCACCTTCTGGGCAAGGTGCCAGGTTCCTTCGCCGCCCATAGAGTTGCCGGCAAGATAGATGCGCTTCGTGTCGATCGGGTAATTGGCCTGCATGTCGGCCAGCGCCTCGAACACGTCGACTTCCGCCGGCTCGGGGGTCACTCCGTCGCGCGGCAGGACAACCCCGTTGATCGTGCTTGGGCGCGGCGCGGGCATGGTGCCGTTGGCCAGCACCACCGGCAGGTGATTGCCCCAGCCCGAATTGGGCGAATAGCCCATCGGCGAGAGCAGCGCCCAGCCCCGCTTGCGCGCCGCCTCCACCGCCTTGCCGCTGGCAAAGGCACGGGTGTGATCGGCGTTGGAGCCGTGCAGCAACACGACCAGCGGCAACGCGGACCGTCCGTCCCAGCTTTCCGGAATGAAAAGCCGATAGGGTTCAAGGCGGTGCGAGGCAGAGTTGGGATAGATCCTCTCCATCACGCCGCGCGCCTGCATGAAGGCCGTACCGTCCGACCCGGCGAGCGCGCGCGTGCGGTCCAGCAGCGTGCGCCAATCGACATCGAGCGGCTGACGCATCCGCGCGTTCATGGTGCGGGCGAGGTTCTCCGGCCAGGCGAGCGCCATGGCGACGCTCTTGGGACGTCCCGCGCTCGCAGGCGTGGCGCCCAGCGCGGCCAGATCGCGGTCCAGCCCTGTAACGATCCACAGGCCCAGCGTCGTCACGCCAATCTCGCGCTCCCCCTCGCTGGCGCGCAGAACGATATCGTAGCTGCCGTCAGCAAGCCCGGTCAGCGGCAGGTGCAGGCGCACCGGACTGTCGATCATGTCGCCGGACACCTTGCTCACCCGCACGCGCCAGTCGATCTCCGGCTTGCCTCTGGCGCGCAGGCCCAGCGTCAACCGCAGATCGCCGCCGGCGCGGTCCGCGCGAAAGCGCTGCGCCACATCGACGGTCAGCTCGCGCGATGGGTCAGCCACCACTCGGTCGGGCCGGATCGCCAGCGAATGGAGCAACGCGGTATCTGCGGTCCATTCCCCCTTGCCCAGGATGACGCGCGCTTCCGCCAGCTTGCGGCGCATTGCGCTCAAGTCGCCCGACGCGCGGGCTGCCACTGCCTCGTCCATCAGCGCGCGGGCGCGGCTGCCGGCGTCAGCGCTGGGCGGGTTGATCAGCGCTACGGTATCTTCAATGAACAGGCGCTGGAGATCGTCGATAGGCTCCGGCCCGGCGGCCAGCACCGGGCTCGACAGCGCCAGCAAAAGGCCGGTCAGCGCGGTGCGACGCAAGACCAGCTCTCCGCAAAACGGGCATCGCCCTTGCCCGTGTATTTCAACGACTGCGGCCACTGGCACACCGGCCGCGTCATCACCGCCTTGCCCTGTTCGTACTTCGTGGCGACGATGCGCCCCGGCTCGATCCCCTTTTCCACCCAGGCAATCATTGCTTCCAACAGATCGTTGCCGGGGTTCGGGCTGGAATCTTCGTCTTCGCCCCAGAAGCCGAAGCTGTCCGGCCCCACGCCGCCCCGGCAATGGTTCATGCCGCTGGCCATATAGAGCTTATAGAACTTCGCCGCCGTCCCTGCGCCCATATAGCGCTGGACCGACTGGTAATAATCGATGGTCGACTGGGCGGGAACGATCTCGTCATTCCAGCCGTGGAAGCTTATCATCTTGCCGCCGCGTGCGTAGAACGGTTCGAGGTTCGGATTGGTGGGCGATGCGCCGGGAACGGCGGCTTCGGCATTGGGAACATCGGTGCCGGCATCGAAGCTGCGTGGATCCCAGTTGATGTCATCGTGCAGCCACTGGCCGAACAGTTCGCCCGGACGGCCCGGATCGCTGATCGGGCGATAGGCGACGCCAGCCTTGAACGCGGGATAGAGTTCAACCCCGCCCTTGCCGAGCACCGGGCCATAAAGCAGCCGCGCGGTTTCCGCCTGCGCCGGACTGAGCCCCTCGGTCGCCCCCGGATCGAACGCGCATTGCCGGGGATCGCCGATGATCCCGTCCACCGCGCCATCTTTTGCATCGCACAGTTTGGTCGCGGCGGCGGCCACGCGGTCCCATTCGGCATTGCTCAGGCTCGCCTGCGGCTGATAGCGGGCGATCAGCGCCGAATTCAGCCAGCGCGCCGAAATCCCGACGATCGAACGGCCGTGGGCACCGGCGATGATGCCATC